>JBOGGR010000071.1:0-10443 GCA_050744025.1 Acidimicrobiales bacterium | reverse complement strand
GGCCAGGACCGGCGCCGACCGCCTCGCCGGCGCCCAGGTGGTGCTGGCCGGCAAGCGCCGGGGCTCGGCCAACGCTCGAGCAGCTCGGGCCACGGTGGCGGCACGGCATCGCAAGGTGGCCAACCAGCGCAGGGACTTTCACCACAAGCTTGCTCACAAGCTTGTGGTGGCCTACGACGTGATCGTGCTCGAGGACCTGGCGATCGCCAACATGGTCCGCCGTGCCCGGCCGCGGCCCGATCCGAAGCGCCCCGGTGCCTACCTGTCCAACGGGGGTGCCGCCAAGTCCGGGCTCAATCGATCTATCTCCGACGCGGGCTGGGGAGCCTTCGTCACGATCCTGCGCGCCAAAGCGGAAGAGGCTGGACGCACAGTGCTCGACGTGGACCCCCGGCACACCTCCGACCGCTGCGAAGCCTGCGGGCACGCAGCCAAGGAGAACCGTGTCAGCCAGGCGGCGTTCCGATGTCGGTCCTGCGGGCACCGAGCCCACGCCGACGAGCACGCCGCCCGCAACATCCTCCGGGCTGGACTGGCCCGTCTCGCAGCCGACCAAGCTGCGTGAGAAGAAGCTGGCGGCTTCAGCCGTCAGAGAAGTCACCGTCGTCACGACGCGGTTCTAGTCGCGGCGGCCGGGAGCGGGGGCCGAGGCGGGGCTGGGCCGGGGGCCCTGGGCGAACGCCCGGCCACGAGAGCCACTGCACGGCGGCCCAGCTCCTACACTTCCCGTGATGAAGGGGCCCGACCCCCTCCCGGCGACCGTCGCCTGGAACGATGGCGCCGTCCGCCTGGTGGACCAGCGTCGCCTGCCCGGGGAGCTGGCCTTCGTGGATGCCGCCACCGTGGACCAGCTCTGCGCGGCGATACGGGACCTCGTCGTCCGGGGCGCTCCGGCCCTCGGGGTGGCCGGGGCCATGGGCATCGCCCTGGCCGCAGCCACCCACGAGGACGTGGATGCTGCCGCCCGGCGCCTCCTCGCCACCAGGCCGACGGCCGTGAACCTGCGCCGGGGGGTCGAGCAGGCGGTGGCCTCGGCCGACCCCCTCGCCGAGGCCCGCCGCCTGCACGCCGAGGACGTCGACCGCAACCGCCGGCTGGGGCGCTGGGGCGCCTCGCTCCTGGCCGAGGGGGCCAGGGTGCTGACCCACTGCAACGCCGGGTCCCTCGCCTGCGCCGGCTACGGCACGGCGCTCGGCGTGGTGAGGGCTGCCCACGAGGCGGGCCGGCGCCCGTCCGTCTGGGTGGGCGAGACCCGCCCTGTCCTCCAGGGGAGCCGGCTCACGGCCTGGGAGCTGGTCCGCCTCGGCATCCCGGCCACGGTCGTCGTGGACGGGGCCGCCGGGTCGCTGATGGCGGCCGGTCGGGTCGACTGCGTGGTCGTCGGCGCCGACCGGGTGGCCGCCAACGGCGACGTGGCGAACAAGATCGGGACGTACAGCCTGGCGGTGCTCGCCCACCATCACGGCATCCCGTTCCTGGTGGCAGCTCCCGTGGCGACGCTCGACCCTGCCTGCCCCACCGGTGCGGCCGTGCCGATCGAGGAGAGGGGGGAGGAGGAGGTGGCCGTCCTCGCAGGCCACCGGGTCGTGCCGGACGGGACGGCCGTGCACAACCCGGCCTTCGACGTCACGCCGGCCGGCCTCGTGACCGCCATCGTCACCGAGGAGGGGGTGGTGCGACCCCCGTTCCCCGAGGTCCTGGCCCGGCTCACCGCCGCCACCACAGTTGCCACTACCCCTGACGCTCGTTAGCATCATCTGACACCTTTGGGGCCGATGCCCCGTCCAGCCACAGGACAGGAGAGCGCCACGCACGCGAATGGGCACGACTCGGTGCTGGTCGTCGGGGCCGGTCCGGTCGGGCTGGCCTCGGCGCTGGCCCTGCGGGCCCAGGGCCTGCCGGTGACCGTGCTCGAGGCCGGCCCCGAGGGTCGCCCCCGCCCCGGCAGCCGCGCCATCTACGTCCACCGCGAGACGCTCGAGCACCTGGAGGCGGTCCAGACCGGCCTGGGCCGGGAGATCGCAGCCCACGGGCTCGTGTGGCACACCAAGCGCACCTTCTGGGGAGAGCGGGAGGTCTTCACCCGCACCTACCCGCCCCCCCGCTCCGGGCCGCTCCCCCCCTTCGCCAGCCTGGCCCAGGCGGAGACCGAGGGGCTGCTGCTGGAGGCCTGCAAGGCGTCGGGCGCCGACCTGGTGTGGGAGGCCTCGGTTAGCGGGGTCGACGCCACCCCCGGCGGGGTGACGGTGACGACCGAGTCGGGGGCCACCTGGAGCGCCGGCTACCTGGTGGGCGCGGACGGAGCCCGTTCGGCCGTCCGGGCAGCCCTCGGGATCGCCATGGAGGGCCACCGGTCGGAGAGCGCCTTCGTGATCGTGGACGTGGAGGAGGACCCCGACGACCCCCGGCCCCTGGAGCGGATCTTCCACTACGCACATCCGGCGGCCGACGGTCGCAACGTCCTCCTCGTGCCCTTCACCGGCGGCTGGCGGGTCGACCTGCAGTGCCGCCCCGACGACGACGCCGAGTCCTTCAACGCTCCCGACGGCGTGCGTCGCTGGGTGGGCCGGGTGCTCCCGGAGCGCTACGTGGAGCGGATCCGCTGGGTCTCCACCTACCGCTTCCTCCAGGTGGTGGCCGAGGAGCTCACGGACCAGCACCGCCGCGTCCTCCTGGTCGGGGAGGCGGCCCACCTGTTCGCACCGTTCGGAGCCCGGGGGATGAACTCGGGGGTGGTCGACGCCACCGCCGCCGCCGCGGCCATCAGGACCGCTCTCGGGGAGCCGGATGCCCGGGCCGCCAGGGCGGCCATCGAGGAGTTCGGCCGGGTGCGCGGGCACGCCGCCCGGCACAACCGGGCCGCAGCCAGCGCCGCCCTGGCCCACATGCAGGCCCGCGACCTGACGATGAGGGTCAAGCGGCGGGTGGCTGCCGCGGCGGCCGTGTACGGCCAGCGCGCCGGCCACTGGCTGGACTCCGCTCCCTACGGCCCCCGTTCGGGCCCGAGGGGCCAGGCCTCGGGCCGGTACTGAGCTGACGACCTCCGGGAAGGAGACGGGTCGATGACGACAGAGTTCGCGTCCGAGCGGATCCCGCGCCTACATGCCGCCGCGAGGCGGATCCGGGAGCTCACTCCCCGGTTCGGCGGGCACATGACCTCCCCGGACCCCCAGACGGAGGAGCAGTGGGACCGCGGGCAGGTCCTGTCCCACGTGGCCGAGCTCCTCCCGTACTGGGTGGAGCAGGTGGAGCAGGTGGTGGCGGCGGGAGGTGGCGGCGTCGCCTTCGGTCGCGTGAAGGCGACGCCTTCGCGGCTGGAGCGGATCGAGGGAGGTCGCCGCCTCGCCCCGGCCTCGGCTCTCGACCAGATGGACGACGGGGTCGGCCTCGCCGTGGCGCTCCTCGGCCGGCTCGGCGATGAGCAGCTGGCCATGGTCGGCCGTCACCAGAGCCTGGGCGACATGACCATGGCCAGGGCCATCGACGAGTTCCTGATCGACCACCTGGAGAGCCACGCCGATCAGATGGCCGAGCAGCTGGCCTGAGCGCCCCTTGTCCATCTTCGACAGGTAGCGTCACGCTCGGGGGAAGGAGGATCACCCATGACGACCGACGGGGAGACCACGAGCGCCGCTGACGCCGGGCCCGGGAGCGCGGCGGCCTACCGGGCGATCCGGGCGCTCGGCGCTGCTCCACTGTGGCGGCACTACGGCGAGCTCTTCCCCTCCCATCCGGCCAGCCGGGCACTGCCCCACGTATGGCGCTACGACGAGCTGCGGCCCTGGATGCTGCACTTCGCCGAGACCCTCTCCCTGGACGAGGCCGAGCGCCGCGTGCTCATGCTGGTCAACCCGGGCCTCCAGGAGCGGGCCGCCACGGTCAACACGCTGTACGCGGGCCTCCAGATCATCGTGCCGGGCGAGACGGCCCAGGCCCACCGGCACACGGCCGCCGCCTTCAGGTTCGTCGTGGAGGGGTCGGGCGCCTACACCACGGTGAACGGCGAGCGCATCCACATGCGCCCGGGCGACCTCCTGCTCACCCCCGGGTGGCACTGGCACGACCATGCCCACGAGGGCGACGGACCGATGATATGGCTGGACGGCCTGGACTTCCCCCTCGTCAACGCCCTCGAGTCCGGCTTCTTCGAGCTGTACGGCGAACGGACCCAGAAGGCGACCGTCCCCGACGACCTCTCCTCCCGTCAGTTCATCCACGGCCGCCTCACCCCGGCCTGGGAGCACCGCCGGGGCCCCGTCTCGCCGGTGGGCAACTACCCGTGGGCAGAGACCGAGAAGGCGTTCGCCTCGATGGCCGAGGACGCTCCCGGCAGCGACACCGACGGCATCCTCCTCGAGTACACGAACCCGTGGACGGGCGGGCCGGTGATGCCGACGATCGCCTGCCGCGTCCAGCGCCTCCGCCCCCGGTTCCACGGGCTGGCCCACCGCCACACGGCCAGCACCGTCTACCAGGTGGTCCGGGGCCAGGGCGTGACCATCGCCCTGGGCACCAGGCTGGAGTGGGGGCCCCACGACGTCGTGGCCGTCCCCGGCTGGGCCCCCCACGAGCACGTCAACCTCTCGGCGAGCGAGGACGCCATCCTCTTCGCGTACACCGACGAGCCCGTCATGAGTGCGCTCGGGCTCGACCGGGAGGAGCTCACCGACCGCCAGGCGTAGCCGGGCACCGTCTCTCGTCATGCCAGACCATCCCCTTCGGCCCCTGTTCCGGGAGGTGGCCCGGCCTGGGCGGGCCAGCCGGGGCGGGGGGCGGGGGGCTCGGCCCGGGGGGCGGCGGGCGGCCAGCCGGAGCAGGAGCCGAGCGCCGGTCCCTCACCCTCCGCGCAGGGCGAAACGCTGGAGCTTGCCCGTCGGGGTGCGGGGCAGGGAGGCCACGAACGCCACCGACCGGGGCACCTTGTAGGGGGCGTGGCGGGACCGGACCAGGTCGAGCAGCTCCTCCTCCAGCTGGGGGGTCCCTGCGGCCCCTGGGGCGAGGACCACGAAGGAGCGCAGCCTCGTCGCCCCCACATCGTCGGGGACGGCCACCACGGCCACGTCGACGACGGCCGGATGGGACATCAGGAGCCCCTCCACCTCGAGGGGCGACACCGTGATCCCCCCAACCATCTCCATGTCGTCGACCCGCCCGGCGTGGTGGACGAACCCGTCCCGGTCCACCGTGGCCCGGTCCCCGGTCCGGAGCCAGCCGCCGGACAGGGCCGCCTCGGTGGCGTCCGGCCGCCGCCAGTATCCCGTCAGCACCGACGGGCCCTGCACCCACAGCTCCCCCGTCTCCCCCGGCGGGAGCTCGGCCCCCCCCTCGTCCCGGACGCTCACGCGGTAGCCCGGGAGCGGGACCCCGACCGTCCCGGGCCGGGCGCGCCCCAGCGTGTTCGAGACGAAGGTCTGGCCGACCTCGGTCGAGCCCAGCCCGTCCAGGACCGGGGTACCGAGCCAGGCCGCGACCCGCTCGTGGAGGGCGGGGCTCAGCGCCTCGCCTGCCGAGACGGCCGCCCGCAGGCAGGCGAACGGCCGGGGGCCCCCACGGGCGGACAGGGCGGCGTAGAAGCTGGGCACGGCGAAGAGGACCGTGGGGCGGCAGGCCCCGACCAACGCCACCAGGCCGTCGACCGTGGGGAGCTCGGGCCAAAGGACGGCGGACGCGCCGGAGAACAGCGGGAAGAAGACGGTGTTGCCCAGCCCGTACGCGAAGTAGGCCTTGGACACCGACAGCAGCACGTCGTCCGGCCCGATCCCGAGGGCTCCCACCGCTACCGCCTCGTAGTAGCACCGGGGGTCCGAGTGCCGGTGCAGGGCGGCTTTGGGCCGGCCCGTGGTGCCCGAGGTGTACTGGGCGTATGCCGGGTCGTCCGGCCCCACCTGTGCCGGCGGGGCCGGGCTGCCCGCATCCATGGCCCGGAGGAGGGCATCCCCGTCTACGACCACGGGCCGCCATTTCTCGACGGCCTCGAACCGTGGGACGAGCCCCGGGTGGCACACCACGACGGCGGGCTGGGCGTCCTCGGCCATCTGGGCGTGCTCGCCGGCCGACAGGCCCGGGTTGACCGGGACGGCCACGGCCCCCAGCCGGGCGGCGCCGAGGAACGACCATACGAAGCCGATGCCGTCGGGAAGGGCCAGCAGCACCCGGTCTCCCCTCCCCGCCCCCAGCCCGGCCAGCGCCCCCGCCGCCCGGGCCGCCCCCTCGTGGACCTGGCGGTGGGTCCACGCACGGCGGCCCTCCCGGAATGCGACCCGGTCGGCCCAGCCCGAGACGTCGGCCCTCTCGGCCAGCTGCACGGCCAGGTTGGCGACCGCCGGCTCTGCCGGGGCGGCCGCCCGCCTCCTCGACATCGAACACCTCCTGGTTCCCCCGGTACCGGCGCCGCCCTGCCGTCGTGCCGAGTCGTCGTGCCAGCCGCTGCCTAACCGTCTCCGTTGCCGATTGCAACGTACACTAACGCCGTGACGACGGTGACGGCTGGTGCCACCGATCGCGAGGAGGCCGGCGGCGTCGATCTTCCCCGCGTCCAGGGCGGGGCCCAGCCCCAGCATCTCCTGACCACCCTCCTCGGCGACTACTGGGGCACGAACCGGGAGCACCTCCCCTCCGCCGCCCTGGTCAGGCTGCTGGCCGAGTTCGGGGTCACCTCGACGGGAGCGCGCGCCGCTCTCAGCCGGCTCTCCCGGCGGGGCCTCCTGGAGTCCTCCAAGGTCGGGCGGCGCACCTATTACGGCCTCACCAGCCGGGCCGCCGAGGTCCTGGCCGAGGGCACCCGGCGGATCCTCTCCTTCGGCCGGTCGAACCGCCCATGGGGGGGGCGGTGGACGGTCGTGGCCTTCTCCCTGCCCGAGGAGCAGCGGGACCTGCGCCACACGCTCAGGACCCGGCTGCGGTGGCTGGGGTTCGCCCCCCTCTACGACGGGATGTGGGTGTCCCCCCGTGAGGACGACGACGAGGTGGTGCTCGTGCTGGCCGAGCTCGGGGTCGGCACGGCCACCGTGATGAGCGCGGTGGTGACGTCGGGGAGCCCTGTGGTCGGCAACCCGGGCTCGGCCTGGGACCTCAAGGGGCTCCGGCGGACCTACGCCGGGTTCATCGCCGGGTACACGCCGCTGCGCGACCGCGTCAGGTCGGGAGTCGTCGGGGCGTCCGAGGCCCTGGTCGCGCGGACCGAGGTCATGGACTCCTGGAGGAACTTCCCCAACCTCGACCCCGAGCTCCCCGACACCCTCCTCCCGCCCCACTGGCCCCGGCTGGCGGCCCGCGAGATATTCGTCGAGGTCTACGACGGGCTGGCACCGCTGGCGGAGGCCCGGTTCCGCCAGGTCCTCGCCGCCCAGGCTCCCGGTCTCGCCCATCTCGCCCACTCCCACACGAGCCGGCTCCTCGGCTGAGCGACCTCGGTGCGCCAGGCCGATTTGTTGCCACTCTTCTTGACGGTCGTGCCAGGAGCTACACTCCACCAGCTGGTGCAGGCTCGGGAGGTCCGGGTCGACGCTCCCGGCCGGGGGCCGGGAGAGGGCAAGGAGGGGAAGCATGGACAAGGGGTCCGGTTCCTGGGACCACGAGATCTCGCGTCGCACCGTCCTGAAGGGCCTCGGTGCCGGCGCGGTCGTGCTGGCCGGCGGGGGCACGCTGAGCGCCTGCTCGGCCAGCCTCAAGGGGGCGGGTTCGAGCACCTCGACCAAGGACATCGTCATCGGCTACGTGAGCCCGCAGACCGGCGGCCTGGCGGGGTTCGCCACGCCTGACAACTTCGTCCTCGGGACGATCCGCAAGACTCCCCAGTACGCCAAGGGGTTCAAGGTCGGCGGCAAGCGCTACGGCGTGAAGATCTTCGAGGCGGACAGCCAGTCGGACCCCAACCGGGCCTCCGAGGTGACCCGCCAGCTCATCCTCACCAAGCACGCGGACATGGTGGTCACCAGCTCGGCGCCCGAGACGACCAACCCGGTCGCCGACGTCTGCGAGGCCGAGGGCGTGCCCTGCGTCGCCACCGTGGTCCCCTGGGAGTCGTGGTACTTCGGCCGCGGGGCCAAGCCGGGCACCAAGTTCACGTACACGACCATGTTCTTCTTCGGGCTGCCGGAGTTCGGCAAGTGCTTCGTGCCGATGTGGAACCGCATCTCGACCGACAAGGTCATCGCCGGCATGTTCCCCAACGACGCCGACGGCAATGCCGAGCGCCAGGGCTGGCCCCCCATAGCGAAGGCGGCCGGCTACACCCTGGTCGACGGCGGCGCCTACCAGGACGGGACGACCGACTACACCTCGATGATCGCCGAGTTCAAGTCGAAGAGCTGCGACATCTACGTGAACGCCCCCCTGCCGCCGGACTTCAACACGTTCTGGAAGCAGGCCGCCCAGCAGGGCTACAAGCCCAAGCTCGCCACGGTGACCAAGGTCCTGCTGTTCCCGACGGGAGCCTACGCCCTCGGCTCGCTCGTCAACAACATCGCGACCGACGCCTGGTGGACCCCGTACGCCCCATACAAGTCCTCGCTCACCGGGCAGACCTGTTCCGACCTGGCCCATGCCTACCAGCAGGCGTCGGGCCAGCAGTGGACGCAGGGGATCGGCTCGTCCTACTCGCTGTTCGAGGTGGCCTACAACGCCTTCACCAAGGCGAGCGACCCCCACGACCGCAAGGAGGTCGCCGCCCAGCTCCAGACCATGAGCTACGAGGGGATCAGCGGCCCGCTCGACTTCGCGAAGGGACCGGTCCCAGGGGTCGCGATCCAGGAGCCGGTCGGGGTGCAGTGGAAGAAGGGAAAGCCCGGCCGGTTCACCGACTTCCCCTGGTCCATGTACGTCGTAGACCACTCGGCCAACCCGGCCGTCCCGATCAACGGGACCCTCGAGGCCACCAACGCGTAATGCCAGCCGGCCCGCTGCTCGAGCTGGTCGACGTCACCAAGCGCTTCGGCCGGATCACCGTGGCGGAGGACCTGTCGCTCGTGGTGCGGGAGGGCGACGCGATCGGTGTCGTGGGCCCGAACGGCGCCGGCAAGTCCAGCCTCTTCGCCGTCATATCCGGGGACCTGGCAGCCGACCACGGGGAGGTCCTGCTCGAGGGCCGGCCCGTGACGAGGCTGGACGCCGCCACCCGCTGCCGGCTCGGGATCGGGCGCACCTACCAGATCCCCAGACCCTTCGAGGGCATGACGGTCTTCGAGAACGTGCTAGTGGCCGCCCAGCAGGGATCGGGCGCCCGTCGGCAGGCGGCCTACGACCTGGCGGCCGGTGTCCTCGACGAGACCGGGCTCCGGCGCCAGGCCAACGAGCCGGCGGGCCGCCTCGGCCTGCTCCAGCGCAAGCGCCTCGAGCTGGCCCGGGCCCTGGCCACCCGGCCCCGGCTGCTGCTCCTCGACGAGGTGGCCGGGGGGCTCACCGTCCCCGAGGTGGCCGCCCTGGTCGAGATCGTCCAGGCGGCCCGGGGGAGGGGCGTCGCCGTCGTGTGGATCGAGCACGTCCTGCGGGCGCTGGTCGGGACGGTGGAGCGGCTGATCTGCCTGGCCGGGGGCCGCCTCATCGGCGACGGGACGCCCGAGGAGGTGCTCGCCATGCCGAGCGTGAAGGAGGTCTTCCTCGGCACCGGGGCGCCGGCGGGCAGACCCGCTCCCGTCGTCGCCAGGGCCGGACTGGCTGCCACCAGGCCCAGGCCATGACCGGCCCGGGAGGCCGGTCGGGGGGCCCAGCCGGCCCGGGAGGCGGGTCGGGGGGCCCAGCGAATGCGTTGCTGGAGGTGCGGGCCCTGGGCGTCCGCCACGGGCAGCTCCAGGCGCTCGCAGACGTGAGCTTCTCGATCGGCGAGGGGGAGATCTTCGCGGTCATCGGCGCCAACGGGGCGGGGAAGTCGACGCTGCTCCGGACCCTCGCCGGCCTCCACCGGCCGGCCGCCGGCACCATCTCGCTGGACGGGCGGGACTGCACGCACCTCGGCTCCAAGGAGAGGGTGGCCGCCGGCGTGTCCCTCGTGCCAGAGGGGCGACGGCTGTTCCGGTCCCTCACGCTGGAGGAGAACCTCCTGGTCGGGTCGTACCGGGCTCGGCCGGGGCCATGGGACATCGACCACGTGTACTCGCTGTTCTCGTGGATGCCCGAGCGCCGCCGCCAGGGTGCCGCCCACCTGTCCGGCGGCGAGCAGCAGGCCGTGGCCATCGGCCGGGCCCTCGTGGCCAACCCCCGCATACTCCTGCTCGACGAGCTCTCCCTCGGCCTGGCCCCGGTGGTGGTCGGCCAGATGTACCAGCTCCTGCCCCAGCTGGTGGCCGGGGGCATGACAGTGCTGCTGGTCGAGCAGGACGTGAGCCAGGCGCTGGCCGTGGCGTCGCGCTTCCAGTGCCTGCTCGAGGGGCGCACGACCCTCGAGGGGAGCCCGGGCAGCTTCACGCCCGAGCAGGTCGAGGCCGCCTACTTCGGCATCTCCACGGG
>JBOGGR010000070.1:0-5136 GCA_050744025.1 Acidimicrobiales bacterium | reverse complement strand
CCGCCAGGGAGGCGCCCCGCCGGGTGCTCGCGGAGCGCAGCAGCCTCACGTGCAGCTCGGCTCCCCCCTCGAGCTCGATCCAGCACAGCTGCCGCTCCGTAACGAACACCGAGGGGAGAGCGAGCCTCGCCGGGCGCTCCACCACCACGGCGGCGGCGGAGCCGCAGTTCGCGTAGAAGCCCGGCCCGAGAGTCGTCAGCTCGGGGGCGAGGGTGTGAGCGGTCACGAGACCGGCGAGACCCCCCATCACCAGCTCTCTGGCAGCCCCCCGGGGCACGTCGTTGGCGGCGGGCCCGGCGCCGGGACCGCCGTCGGCCATGGCCGTTGCCGCCCCGGCGGCACCTGCCGCAGGGCCCTCGCCAAGCGAGAAGCCGGCCACCGTGGCCCATACTCGCCTGCTGAGGATGGCCACGGCCACCACGACCAGGGCGACGTCCACCAGGGTAGTGGCGCCGACGACGGCGACGCGGACGGGCCACGCCGAGGCGTGGGCGCGGCGCCCCACCAGCGGGATCAGGTAGGCCAGCGGCAGCTTGAACAGCACCGCCGCCAGGAGCGGTACCAGCAGCCACCAGGCGTAGCGGGCGACCTTGCGGTAGAAGAGCCGCGAGACCACGAAGCGGGACAGCGCCGCCGGGTCCGTCAGCCGGTCGATACCCTCCAGCCAGCCGAGCCGCCTTGACCCGGCGCCAGGGAGGACCTCGCTCAGCAGGTGGTGGGCGAGCGGGGTGTCGCCGGGCCCGGCACCCTCCCCGGGGGCCGCCCTCGGGTCGTGCTCCCGCCCGGGCTGGACCCGCACCCGCCGCTCCCCCGCGGCGCTGTCGACCAGGAGGTCCACCAGGGCCGCCACCTCGACGCCACTCTCCGCCAGCACCGAGCGCGCCGCGCGGTCCCAGCCCAGGCGGGCGTCGCGGAGCCCCGGGAGGGATATCACGCGCCGTCCGGGCCTGGTGGCGAAGGCCCCGAGCGGCCGCGCCAGCTCCGGGTGCGAGCGCAGGGCAGCCGAGGGGTCGGGGCGGTGGAGCAGGTCGAAGAGGTCGCCGGCGAAGACCACGACGCCGGGGCCGTCCCAGGCGTCCAGCATGCGGCCGACCTCCCCCGCCAGCGACGCCGAGGACTCTGTCGCCTCGGGGCCGAGGAGGAGGGGACCGACCACGACCGCCCGCGTGCCGAGCGGGACCTCCACCGCCGTCGCGGTCGAGAGGTCGGAGCGAAGCGCCATGCTCGCCTCATCTTGCCAGGTGCCGGATGGCTGACAGGCGGCGCTCAGGTCCGGCTCCTGGCGTGCGCCACGCGGCCGGCCGGTAGCCTCTGGCGGACGTGGGCGACCTTCCCGAGCACCTCAGGTGGAGCGACGGCGCCCGGCGGGGGGGCCCGGCGGTGGTGGTGGACCTAGACGGCGTCCTCTCCGACGCGTCCGGCCGGCAGCGCCTGCTGGCGGGAGCCGCCCCGGACTGGGCCGCCTTCTTCGCCGCCGCCGGTGACGACCCGGTTCTGGCGGGGGGTGCCGCGCTCCTGGCTGCCCTCGATCCCTCGCTCGCCGTCGTGGTGTCGACGGGGCGACCCGTCCGCCTGGCCGCTGCCACGGTGGCGTGGCTGGCACGCCACGAGCTGCGCTGGGACCTGCTCGCCATGCGGCCCGCAGGCAACAGGGGCCATGCCGTGGGTACCAAGAGCGCGGCCCTTCACATCATCCTCGAGCTGGGCTTCGAGCCACTGCTCGCGCTCGACGACGATCCCTCCGTGGTGGCCATGTACCGCGACGCCGGGGTCGCCTGCGTCGAGGTCGGCTCCGGCTACTACGGGCGCGCCCCCGGCCCCGGCGCCCTCCGCTGGCGGGGGCACGGGCAACCGGGCACGGGCTCGCCGGGCACGGGCTCGCCGGGCACGGGCGACATCCTCAGTCGCGGAAGTTGACGAACTGCAGCGGGATGCCGAAGTCCGCCGAGCGCATCGCAGCGATCACGGCCTGGAGGTCGTCACGCTTCTTGGCGCTGACGCGTAGCTGCTCTCCCTGGGTCTGGGAGGAGACGCCCTTGGTACCCAGATCCTTGACGAAGCGGTTCAGCTCCCTGGCCTTCTCCGACGAGATGCCCTGGACCAGGGAGACCTGCTGGCGGACCCGGCCCTTCGCCGCCTCCTCGACCTTGCCGTAGCTGAGCGCCTTGAGCGACACCTTCCGCCGGACCAGCCTCTCCTCGAGGACCTGGGCCAGCGCCTTGAGCCGGTCCTCGCTCGACGAGCGGAGCAGCAGCTCGTCGGGAGAGAGCTCGACCTCCGAGCCCGTTCCCTTGAAGTCGAAGCGGGTGGCCGCCTCCCGGTTCGCCTGGTCCACCGCGTTGCGGATCTCCTGCATGTCGACCTCGGATGCGACGTCGAAGGTGGGCATGCCAAGACGCTATCGTTGGCCGCACCGGGTCGGTGCCCGAGCGGCCAAAGGGAGCAGACTGTAAATCTGCCGGCACAGCCTACGGAGGTTCGAATCCTCCCCGGCCCACCACCACGAAAGCCCAGGTCAGGGGGGGTACGCCGTCATCGAGCCCGGGGTAGCCCGGTTCCCGCCGGCGCTGTGGTAGCCACGCTGGTAGCCAACGGTGGCGCCCGTTCTAGCGCCTCGGAGCGGCAGAGGCTCCCCTACGGCGACGTCCTTGACGGCACCACCCCTCGCCTGGTGTCCGTCGGGGCGCTCCGGCGCACGCGCCCTTCCATTGCTAGCTGGCGGCGAGACCGGCCCTACAAGGCGATGACGCCCCGCACTTTGTAGGCTTGTCGTCATGGCCAATGCTGGTGATCTCCGAGTCTCCTCCCGAGGACAGATGAGCCTGCCCGCCCCACCCCGGCATCGCTGGGGTCTCGAGGGCGGGGGTGAGGTGGGCTACCTCGACCTCGGCGGCGCTGTCGTGATCGTGCCCGGCGGCGTGGGCGCGCTACGACGTTCGCTCCTCGAGGGGCTGACCGACGACGACTGGCAGGCCGCTCACGACGGCTTCGGCGATCCTGACCTCGCCACCGAGTGAGACGGGTCCTCGTCGACGATCGACTTCTCAGCGACGTCCTGCGTGGCGTCGAGCCACGATCGCTCCAGGACCGAGAGGTGTTCACGACCGGATACTGGTACGTCCGGCTGTGCCAGGCCGTGCTCGCCGGGCGGGAGGGCTCCGGGGTGCTCTCCGGTCCGTTCGCCAGCCTCCCAGAGGGTCTGCGGTCACGGGCGACCACCGCGGTCATGGAGCTCCCCGACACGATCGGTCTCGTCAGCCTCCGCAGGCTGGCTCCCCTGATCGGGGGCCTCCGCCGGGACCACTCGCTGAACATCCTGGCCATGGAGGCCCTCGCTGCCGCCAAGTACCTCCAAGCCGACGTGATCCTCAGCGTGGCGTCTCCGCGCTTGCAGGCAGCCCTGACCCGTGAGGGGCTCACCGCTCGAGTCGCCAGGTAGCGGCCATACCGAACAGCGCGCCATAACAACGCCGTTTCAGGCGGGTGGGACCGCCCAGATCGGCACATATGGGCTGTCCACCCAGTTCGCACCTGACGACAGCGGGGACGTGAGCTGGGCGACGAGCCGGCGACGACAAGCCTCGCTGGCAGATCGACCATCGTGCGTTCAAGCGAAGCGTCTAGGATCTGGCAGAGCCTCCAGGCCGCGGCCGAGCGCGGCCACGCCGGCCCCGAGGTCGCCGAAGATCACGACCAGGGACGTGAGCTCAGTTCTCCCGTCGGGGGTGTACGGCCGGGGTGCGTCCCTGGCTGCTTCGGTGAGCGCCAAGGCGATGTCTCCTGCGGCCCTCGCGCCAGCGCTGGCAGCAACGTCATCCTCGTCGGTCTCTGGATCGACGTAGAGGAGCCAGTCCTCGATCCGGCCCTTGACACCGAGGCCAGTGACCAGCTCCTTAGAGGGGTCCAGCACCACGGTCAGTGGCTGGCGGGCGGTCACTTCCTGCTCCTGTCGGCGCCGTTGTCTGGGTGGCCGTGGACCTTGACGCAGCGTCGGACTCACGCAGGGTCGATGTCGAGCACTTGTGCGGCCAGCTCGACCGTGAGCTGGTTGGCCATCGCCGCGATAGCGGCCTCGACCCCGGCCTGGGCGACGGCGACATGGCGGTCGTGCTCGGTGAGCGCCTCGGCCCGGCGGGCAACCGCCTGGTCCAGGGCGGTGCCAGCACGGGCGTGGGCGGCGTCGAGAGCGGCGGGGGTGCGCCGGGTGTCGCGTACCTCGGGGCGAACAGCCATGGTGACCTCCTCCGGAGGCGCCGCGTTCGGGGGCCTCCATCGGGTGGTCCTCGCGGTGTCCGGGCTATCCGTCTCCGGGGATGCCGGCACCTCCCCGATGGTGAGTGTGCTCCTGCCGTCCTCGACGAGCCGATGGAGTGGGTTGGCGGGCCACGCGGCCGAACTCTCGCGGGCTCAACCCGGTGAGCGAGACGCCGAGGCGACCGTGCGAGCGCATCCGCTTGGACTTACGGACAGTTCCTGGCGAGTGGCGGGCGGCGACCACCGCGGCGTCAGTGTCGGTGAGCGCCCGTTCCCGCTCCGCCAGCGCCGCCTCGACCGCCGGCCGGGCGCGGACCGCCTTGGCCCTCAATCTGGCGTCGGCCACTGTCAGGATGCGCCGCCGCCGGCAGGCCTGCTCCCAGCGGTACATATCGAGTCCACCCGTGGTGGCGATCAGCCGGCGCTCGGACCGATCCTCCTAGCGCTCACGCAACCGGACCGCCGCCTGCCACCCCTCATAGGCAGCCCGCCAGCGATCCGCGTCCCCGACGAGCCGCTCAGCGATCGTCGCTACCTCGGCACGCACCATGATCACGGCCATCACTCCTATCACCCACCAGAGTGGCACTCGACTGCCTCACCAGAGCGCTCCCCCCCGCCGGTTCCCGACCTCTTCCACGAACCTCACACAGTTGGCACCCGAGGATGAACTGCCTCCTCGTTGGCCATGGTTCTCCCTCCAGCTCGGCCGCGGCACCGGTCGGGCCGTGGTCCCTCCAGCATCTATGCTGTAAGGTCCGCAGCAGGGGATGGTGGGAGTTGGTAGAAGGAGCGGCGGTGCCGAACAAGGAGACGAAGCGGCCCTGGGAGGCGACCCGCCGGGCGCTCGCAGGCCAGCTGGCCGAGATCGACGGGGTGCTC
>JBOGGR010000069.1:0-2953 GCA_050744025.1 Acidimicrobiales bacterium | reverse complement strand
CCGCCGGGGCCCACGGCCGGCGAGAGAGGCGCCCCTGCCTCCTCCAGGTCGCCCACGACCTCGTGCCCGGGCACGAAGGGAAAGCTGACGATCGGCTCGAAGAAACGGGAGCTCCGGCTGTCCAGGGTGGCCAGGTCCGACCCGCAGATTCCCGCCAGCCGGGGGCGGACCCGGTGCCAGCCCTCTCCCGGGAGGGCGGGCGGATCGACGTCGGCCAGGCGGAGGGGCCCGACGGCGGCGCCTGCGCCCGGAGCCAGCGAGGCGGCGAGCCGGGCGGCGGCGAAACGAGCCACGCTACGCTCCAGGACGAGGGCCATCATGTCGAAGCGTGCCTCGCCATGATGGGGCTCCTCGTGCGGAACCGGTAGTCCATGGGGCCGAGGGGCAGGAGCGGGCGCGGACCGCCAGGGGACCGGGCCCACTGCTCGGTGTGCCACCCCCGTTTGCGGGCGATCGTGGCCAGCTTGGCCTCGGCGTTGACCGCCACGGGGTGGCCGACTGCCTCCAGCATGGGCAGGTCGCTGGCCGAGTCGGCGTAGGCAACGGACTCGCTCAGCGACAGGCCCCGGGCATCGGTGTAGTCGGCCATGGCCAGGGCCCGCGCCTCGCCGGTGGGTGGCGCCTGGACCAGCTCGCCGGTGAAGCGGCCGTCGCGCTCCGCCATGGTGGCGCAGATCACGTCGTCGAAGAGAGGGGCGAGGGGGGCGATCAGGAAGTCCAGGGCCCCGGTGATGAGCAGCGTCCGGTGGCCGAGGGCCCGGTGCTGGCGGACCCGGGCCATGCCGGCGGGGAAGGCCCGGGTCAGCATCAGCGAGGTGCACAGCTCCCAGGCGTCCTCCCGGAGCTGGGCGGCCGGGGCGCCGTCGTAGCGGCGGTAGAAGGAGCGCAGGAAGTCACCCCTGTCCCGGCGGTCGAGGGCCAGGAGGGACGGGGCCTGGGCCAGGAGGCGGACGCTCAGGCGGGCCCGGTCACCCGGCCCGAGGTGACGGCTGGCCAGCCAGGCGAACGATTCGACCACGTTCGACGCGATGAGCGTGTTCTCGAGGTCGAAGACGGCCGCGTGGCGGTCCGGGGAGAGCACGGCCCGCCGGCCCCGCTCCTCCCGGCTGGGCCCGCTCCTCCGGCCGCCCGTGGTGCGGACGCGGGCGTGGGCGACGACTGACGGAAGGTGCACGTCCTGGACATATGCTGCCCAGTCCACCTTCGCAGGATCGAAATCGAGCTCGGCGCGGTCGGGCTCGGCGAGCCTCTCCCGCAGTGCGACCAGCCGCTCGACCCGGAACCGGGCCTCCGTCTCTGCGTAGGCCCCGTACAGCTCGACGTAGCCGAGTGCCCGCTCCCCCTCGGCCCGGCGCTCCTCCAGCCGGGCCGAGAGCTCTGCCCGACGCCCCCGGACCGGCAGGGCGCCCACCACTCGCTCGGCGGCGGCCAGGCCCCGGGTGGCCCGGGTCAGCTGGCGCTGGACCTTGCCCCGCTGGGGGAAGGTCCACTGCGGGATCACGATGGGCTGGCCCAGGCTGTCGTAGACCGGGTGCTCCTGGAACCAGGACTGGACCAGGCCGACCAGCTGGTCGTAGCGGAGCGGGTTGCGGACGCCGGAAGCGACCTGGTACACCGACGGGCCGCCCGGGTCGGGGCCCGTGGCAGCTACCGCGATGATGGCGGCCACCACCAGGTCGACCGGGATGACGTCGAGGATGCCCTCCGGGAGGCCGGGGAACTGGGCGAGGAGCCCCTTCGCGTAGGACACGATGATGGGCTCGGCCATCCGGAACCCCCGGATCCAGCCGGGCCGCGGCTCGGCCAGGGCGGACTCGATGATGGACGGGCGCACGATCGTGACCGGGGTGGCGCCGCGGTTGTCGAGCAGGGCACGCTCGCCGAGGGCCTTGGTGTAGGCGTACGCGTCAGGCCATCCGAGGGCCTGGGCCCGGGCCCGGCCGGCCTCGACCAGGCCCTGGCGGACCCAGTCGGCCCGGACCCGCTCGGCCCGCTCGGCGAGCAGCGGGGTCCCGGCCGCTCCCAGCTCGGCCCGGGCCTGCCGTGAGAAGCGGGCCAGGCGGGGGGGCTGGCGGCTCTCGGCGTCGAGGTCGGCGCGTACCCGCCGGGCCGCGGCCACCTCGTCCCGCCAGTCGACCTCGGTGGCGAAGGGCGTGTCGGCCAGCAGGGCCTCGGGGACGTCGCCCCGCCGGGTCCCGGCCACATAGGCGGTGGACACGGAGATCAGGTGGGGGGGGCCGTCGGGCGGGGGGTCGCCGGCCATCGCCTCCAGCGCCGCCGCCACCCGCGACGGGCCGAGGAGGTTGACCTCGACGGCGGTGTCGAGCGGGGCGTCGAAGCTCACCGTGGCCGCCGAGTGGACGAGCAGGTCGCAGCCGGCCAGGACGCGGCGGCCGTCGTCGTCCAGGCCGAGGCCGTCGGCGCCGACGTCCGCGGAAATGACCTGGAGGCGCCGGTCCACCTGGGCGTCGAAGCGCTCGCCCCAGTCGGCGCGCAGGCGGTCGAAGCAGTTGTTGCGGAGGATCTCCCTCCGGGTGCGGTCCTCCGCGCTGGACCGGCGGCCGGGGCGGACCAGCACGGCCACATCGCAGCCGGGCACCGAGCGCAGCAGGCGCTCGACCAGCGCCGTGCCGAGGAACCCCGTGGCGCCGGTCACGGCGATGCGCCGGCCGTCGAGGGCGTCGGCGATCCTTTGGGCCATGGGCGGGGAGCCGGCGTCAGGCCTTGGGCGAGGACGACCCCGACGCCCTCGTCTGGGCCTCTCCCCGCGCCGCCGCCAACCGACGCTCGCGCCGCTCGCGGCGGTCGTCCTTCCCCGGCGGCCTGGGGGGCGTGTACCGCTTGGACTGGGTCGGGATGGCGCGGCCGGTCCCGTCCACGGCCGGCTCCTTGGCGCCCCGACGGCCGCGAGGCGCGGCCGTCCCTCGCCCGGCGCCGGCGGTGGTCCCACGGC
>JBOGGR010000068.1:0-5065 GCA_050744025.1 Acidimicrobiales bacterium | reverse complement strand
CGCCAGGACCGGGGCGCCGTCCGCCACCCCCCGGGCCGCCGGCCCGCCAGCCGCCGACGCGCCGGCCATGCCCCAGGCGTAGCCTGGGGCAGTGTTCGAGCGCTTCACCGACCGGGCCCGCCGCGTCCTGGTCCTGGCCCAGGAGGAGGCCCGCCTCCTCGACCACGGCTTCATAGGCACCGAGCACATCCTCCTCGGCCTGATCCACGAGGGCGAGGGGATCCCGGCCCGGGTGCTCGGGATCCACGGCATCCAGCTGGACGCCGTGCGGGAGAGGGTGAGGGAGACGATCGGCCCGGGGGGCACCCCCCCGCTCGGGTCCCCGCCGTTCACGCCCCGGTCCAAGAAGGTCCTGGAGCTGTCCCTTCGCGAGGCCCTCCAGCTCGGCCACAACTACATCGGGCCCGAGCACATGCTCCTCGGCCTCATCAGGGAGGGTGAGGGGGTAGCGGCCCAGCTCCTCTCCGACATGGCCGGCGACCTGGCCCGGGTGCGCAAGGAGGTGCTCGAGATCCTGGGCGAGCCCTCAGCCGCTCCCGACATCGGCTTCTCCGGCTCCCCGGTCACCCGGCTCGCCGGCTCCCAGGACGCCCCCGCCTGCCCCACCTGCCGGGTCAACCTGGCCGACACCCTGCGCTACCGCACCCAGGACGTCCCGGGCGACGCCGTGGAGGGCGAGAGCCTCCGCCGGGTCGTGGTCTTCTGGTGCCGGGCCTGCGGGCGGACGCTGGCGGTCACGCCAGAGGCCGGGCCCGCCCCCAGGGGCGCCACGGCAGACGGCCAGGAACGGTAGCCGGGCCACAGCGGGGAGGGCGGCCGGCGGAGGCGGGGGCGGGGCGAGGGCGGCCCCGCGGCCATTTCTCCAAGGGCTCCCGGCTACCCGACCGAGCCCTCCATCTGTAGCTCGATCAGGCGGCTCCACTCCACGGCGTACTCCATGGGGAGGGTCCGGGTGACCGGCTCGATGAAGCCGTTGACGATCATGCCCATGGCCTGCTGCTCGGACAGGCCCCGGCTCATCAGGTAGAAGAGCTGGTCGTCGCCGACCTTGGACACGGTCGCCTCATGGCCGATCTGGGCGTCGCGCTCCTCCACCTCCATGTAGGGCAGGGTCCTGGACGTGGACTCCTCGTCCAGGATGAGGGCGTCGCAGCGCACGAAGCTCTTGGCGCGCTTGGCCCCCTCGTCCACGTGCACCAGGCCCCGGTAGGTGGTCGTCCCGCCGTCCTTGGAGATCGACTTGGACACGATGGTGGAGGTGGTCTCGGGGGCGGCGTGGATCATCTTGGCGCCGGCGTCCTGGTGCTGGCCGGGACCGGCGTACGCGACCGACAGGACCTCGCCCGAGGCCTTGGGGCCCATCAGGTACACGCTCGGGTACTTCATCGTGAGGCGGGATCCGATGTTGCCGTCGATCCACTCGACGTGGGCCTCGGCGTCGGCCCAGGCCCGCTTGGTGACCAGGTTGTAGACGTTGGAGGACCAGTTCTGGATGGTCGTGTACGTGATCCGGGCGCCGGGCTTGGCCACCAGCTCGACCACGGCCGAGTGGAGGGAGTCCGAGGTGTAGACCGGCGCCGAGCAGCCCTCGATGTAGTGGACCTGGGCCCCCTCGTCGGCGATGATCAGCGTCCGCTCGAACTGGCCCATGTTCTCGGCGTTGATGCGGAAGTAGGCCTGCAGGGGCATCTCCACCTTGACGCCCGGCGGCACGTAGATGAACGACCCTCCCGACCACACGGCCGAGTTCAGGGCGGCGAACTTGTTGTCGTTGGGCGGGATGATCGTGCCGAAGTAGGCCCGCACGATCTCGGGGTACTCCCGCAGCGCGGTGTCCATGTCGCAGAACAGCACGCCCTGGGCGGCGAGGTCGTCCCGGTTGCGGTGGTAGACGACCTCACTCTCGTACTGCGCGGTGACGCCGGCCAGGTACTTGCGCTCGGCCTCGGGGATGCCGAGCTTCTCGTAGGTGGCCTTGACGGAGGCGGGCAGCTCGTCCCAGGCGTCGACCTGCTCGTTGATGGGCTTGATGTAGTAGTAGATGTCCTGGAAGTCGAGGTCGGGCATGTTGACCGCGAACCACGGGGCCATCGGCTTGCGCTCGAAGTGGCGGAGGGCCTTGAGCCGCTTGTCCCGCATCCAGTCGGGCTCGCCCTTCATCCAGGACATCTCCCGCACGATGTCTGCGTTCAGGCCCTTCTTGGGCTTGAAGACGTAGTCCTCGACGTCGCTCCATCCCAGCTTGTACCGGCCGAGGTCGAGCTCTGCGGTGGCCATCAGGCGATCAGCTCCTCCGGGTAATTTCTCCTACGTAGATAGTAACAACCCCCGGGGCCCCGCGCTGCGGCCCGGCGCCCGGCGCGGCGGCCCCGGCCCTAGCGGCCGAAGCGGCGGTCCCGCAGGCCGAAGTCCCGCAGCGCCCGCAGGAAGTCGACCCGGCGGAAGGCCGGCCAGAACGGGTCGACGAAGGCGAACTCGGCGTACGCCGACTGCCACAGGAGGAATCCGGAGAGCCGGGCCTCCCCGCTGGTCCTGATGATGAGGTCGGGGTCGGCCACGTCGGCCTGGTAGAGGTTGGCCCCCAGCGACTCCGCGGTGATGTGCTCCGCCATCTCCGCCAGGGACACCCCGCGGCGGGCCAGGTCGGAGACCAGGGCCCGGCAGGCGTCCACGATCTCCTGGCGGCCCCCGTAGCCGAGGGCGATCGTCACGTGCCACGAGCCGGGCGTGGCGGCCTCCGCCTCGGCCGACTTGGCCGCCTCGACGAGCGGGGCCGGGAGCAGGTCCAGGCTCCCGATGCAGCGGAGCGAGGCGTCCAGCTTCCCGGCCAGCGGGCCGACCCGGTCGAGGAGGCCACCCAGGACCTGGAACAGGTGGTCGAGCTCGGCGCTGGACCGGCCCAGGTTCTCCGAGGAGAGCACCCAGGCGGTGACGGCGGGGATCGACAGCTCGCGGCACCAGGCGAGGAACTGCTCGAACTTGGCCACCCCCACCTCGTAGCTGGCCCGGTAGTCGCTCAGGCCCTCGGCGCGGGCGAAGCGCCGGTGGCCGTCGAGGATGACCCCGATGTGGCTCGGCCGGCGGTCGGGGTCGAGCGTGGCGACCAGGTGGCGCTCGTACAGGGCGTAGAGCGGGTCGGTCCACACGGCCCCCCAGCCTTGCACCGTTGCGCCGTGGCGGGACAGCCGGCTGCTCGGGGGGGGTGTGCTCGGGGGGCTCGGGGCGGCGCTCGGGTCGGGGTGCTCGGGGGGCTCGGGGGGGTCGGGGGGGGGAGGGGGTCGGGGGGCGGTGCCCCCCCGAGTGCTCACACCTCCAGGAAGCGGCGGACGGCCAGCGCGGACCCACCGGCCCCGATGATCGCCCCCATCACGACCACGAAGATCTGGATGAGCAGCACCTGGTGGCCGGTAACGAGGGCCGGCCGGAGCAGGTTGGCCTGGAAGTGGTCGATGACGTAGCTGGCCAGGCGCTCGAGCCCGAGCACGGCCACCGCCGCCACGACCGCCCCGATCACGCCCTGCACCATGCCCTCCAGCATGAATGGCACTCGGATGAACCAGTTCGTCGCGCCCACGAGCTTCATCACCGCCACCTCCCTACGCCGGGCGAAGATGGCCATCCTGATGGCGTTCAGGATGAGCACGGAGGCCGACAGGAGCAGGACGACGGCCAGCACCCAGATCACCACCTGCATGATGTTGGTGACCTTCAGCATGGCGTCCACGGCCTTGCGGTTGTACTCGACCCTGAGGACCCCTGGCTGGTTGTTGAACTGGGAGCCGACCGAGCCGGCCTCGTTCGCGTTGCGCAGGACCACCCGGTAGGACGGCGGGAGCTCGTTCGGCGTCACCACGCCTGTCAGGTCCGGGTTGTTGGCGTAGTACTGCTTGAACTCCTTGTAGGACTGGGCGTGGTCGACGTAGTGGAACGTCTTCACCTCGGGGTCGCTGCTCAGCTGGGTCTCGATGGCCTGGCTCTGGCTGGGCGAGGCGGCCGGCTGCATGAACAGGATCAGCTGGACGCCGCCCTTCCACTTGCCGACGGCCCTGCCCACGCCCTGGTTGAGCAGGAGGGCGGCCCCGACCAGGGACAGGGAGACGGCCACGGTGAGCACGGCGGCCAGGGTCATGAGGCGGTTGCGCCAGAGGTTGCTGGCGGTCTCCCGCACCACGTAGTCAGCCGACAGCGCCATCTAGCACATCTCCTCGGGTCTGGTCATCGTCCTCAGGCGTAGCCGTAGACGCCGCGCACCTGGTCCCGCATGAGCCGGCCCTGGTCCAGGGCCACGACCCGCCGGCGCATCCGGTCGACGATCGCCGCGTCGTGGGTGGCCATCAGGACCGTCGTCCCGGTGCGGTTGATGCGGTCCAGCAGCCGGGTGATGCCCTCGGACGTGTCCGGGTCCAGGTTCCCGGTCGGCTCGTCGGCGAGGAGGATGAGGGGCCGGTTGACGAAGGCCCTGGCGATTGCGACCCGCTGCTGCTCGCCCCCCGACAGCTCGTTGGGCAGGTTGTCCCGGCGCTTGGACAGGCCGACCAGGTCCAGGATCTGGGGGACCTGGGCCGCCACCACGTGCCTGGGCCGGCCGATCACCTCCAGGGCGAAGGCCACGTTCTCGAACACGGTCTTCGTCGGGAGCAGCCGGAAGTCCTGGAACACGCACCCGATGTTGCGGCGCAGGTAGGGGACCTTCCAGTGGCTGAGCTTGCCGATCTCCTTGCCGGCCACCCATATCTGGCCGCCGTCGGGCAGCTCCTCTCGAAGGACGAGGCGGAGGAAGGTCGACTTGCCCGAGCCCGACGGGCCGACCAGGAAGACGAACTCGCCCTTGGCGATGTCCACCGAGCAGTCCCGCAGAGCCACGACACTGCCCTTGTAGGTCTTGGTGACGTTCTCGAGTCGGATCATGGTTGGACCACGGCGCACGACGAGCTGCCCGCCAGAGCGACGCCCCAGGGTAGCAGCCCCGTCCCGGCCGGGGCCGGAGCGGCCGGGGCGAAGGGCCCGGCAGCTCGGCCCGTTGCCCCGCTGCCCCTGCTGCGCCCGCTACGCCGCCGCCCTGCCC
>JBOGGR010000067.1:0-4768 GCA_050744025.1 Acidimicrobiales bacterium | reverse complement strand
CGTGGTGGTCGAGGACCTGAACGTGGCGGGGATGACGGCCAGCGCCAGGGGATCGGGCCACTGGCGAGGAAAGGCCGGCCTCAACCGGGCCGTCCTCGACGCCGCCCCCGCCGAGCTGCGCCGCCAGCTCGCCTACAAGTGCGCCTGGTACGGCTCGGCCCTCGTGGTGGCCGACCGGTGGTACCCCTCGTCGAAGACCTGCTCTCGGTGCAAGGCAGCGAAAGCCGAGCTGTCCCTCGCCGAGCGCACCTACCGCTGCGAGCACTGCGGACTGGTCATGGACCGCGACGCCAACGCGGCAGCCAACCTGGCCTCGCTCGCCGAGGCCATCGGTACCGCCAGTGGGACGGGAACCGACCAGGAGAGCCTCCTGGCGAACGGACGGGGAGAGGAGAGGTTCATGGGCTCGCCCAGGTGCTCCTCGACGAACCGTCAAGACGGCACCGGCCCATCCCGGCCGGACAAGACCGTCACCGCCACCCGGCAACGGGTGGCTCCGAAGCCTGCTCTCCTCCAAAGTGACAGATGAGACAGATTTCGGAACGGTACGGTCCCCCGCATGACCAAGCACGGGACGCAAGCCCACGACTTCAGTCGTGGGTCAAGGGCCGTTCGGGGCCCAGCCCCGACATCCCCCGTGAGTGTCACACCCGCATGGGATGATGCCGAGGTGGGCTATCGCTCTGCGAACAAGACGGTCTACTCGGCCAAGTACCACATCATGTGGCGCCCGAAGTACCGCCGCCGGGTGCTGGTAGGGCGGATCGAGGCCCGGTGGAGCCCGTCGTGGCTCGTGTCCACCGTGGGCGGCGCCCCATTGGAGGTCGTGGGTCGCTATGTCGACAACCAGGAGCTGGCGGCATAGCCGTGGCCCACCGCTACCGCCTCGTCCCCGACCCCGGCCAGGTGGCGATGCTGGCCCGCCACTGCAGCGACAGCCAGGGCACCTGGCTGGGGGAGGGATCGTCCTCGGTGCAACAGCAGGCCCTACGGGACTTCGACCGGGCGCTGCGCAACTGGTGGGGAGGCACTCATCGCCGTCCCCGGTGGCGCAAAGCGGGGCTGGACGAGGGCTTTTGCGTTCGCGACGTGGCGCTGCGGCGGCTGAACCGGCGATGGGCGAGCGTCGTGGTCCCCAAGTGCGGCCCGGTCCGCTTCCGCCTGTCCCGGCCCCTGCCCGCCACCTACGGGATGGCCAGAGTCACCATGGACCGCTCCAGACGTTGGCACGTGAGCTTCACCGCCCCCCAGCCAGTCCTGGAACGGGAGCCGACCGGCCAGGTGGTGGGCCTGGACGCCGGGGTGGTGGCCACCCTCACCACCTCGGCTGGCGCCCAGCATCGGGCGCCAGCACTGCGTCCCGGCGAGGCCGAGCGGCTGCGACGCCTGCAGCGGCGCCTGGCCCGCCAGCACAAGGGCTCGTTGCGTCGGGCGGCGACCAAGGCGGCCGTCGCCAGGGTGAAGGCGAGGGAGGCCGACCGGCGCAGGGACTGGACCCGTCAGACCAGCACCGGGCTGGTCCGCTCCTTCGACCTCATCGCTATCGAGGACCTGAAGGTCCATCACATGGTCCGCTCGGCTGGGGGCACGGTCACCGAGCCGGGGACCAACGTGGCCCAGAAGCGGGGCCTCAACCGGTCCATCTCCGCCCAGGCGTGGTCGATGATCCGCCGGCGCATCACCGACAAGGCCGCCACCTGCAAGGTGGTGGTGGCGGCGGTCGATCCTGCGCACACCTCTCAGCGTTGCGCTGCCTGCGGGCACACCGACGCCGACAACCGCGAGAGCCAAGCGGTGTTCGGTTGCCGGGCCTGCGGGCACCAGGCCAACGCGGACGTGAACGCAGCCATCAACATCCTTGCCGCCGGGCTGGCGGTCACAGCGCGTGGAGGGACATCCCATCAGGGACCCGATGAAGCGCGAACCCAACCGGTCGCCGCATGAGCGCCCGGGAATCCCACGACTTCAGTCGTGGGAGGGACGTCAACGGCCGCAGCGTCGCACCCGACCCCGGCCCGGGCACCGCCCAGCTGGAGGCGGAGCTCCGGGCCACGGTGAAGGGCCAGGTCCGCTTCGACGCCGGCACCCGGGCCATGTACAGCACCGACGCGTCCAACTACCGCCAGGTCCCCCTGGGCGTGGTGCTGCCCGAGGACGCCGACGACGTGGCGGCTGCCGTGGCCGCCTGCCGGGCCGCGGGCGTGGCCGTGCTCCCCCGGGGCGGGGGCACAAGCCTGGCCGGCCAGGCGTGCAACGAGGGATTGGTGATCGACTGCTCCCGCTCCATGGCCGGTATCGTCGAGCTCGACCCGGACGCCCGGACGGCGACCGTCCTGCCAGGGACCGTGCTGGACGACCTGCGGCGGGCGGCCGAGGAGCACCACCTCACGTACGGCCCTGACCCGGCCACCCACGACCGCTGCACGATCGGCGGGATGATCGGCAACAACTCCTGCGGCGTCCACTCGATCATCGCCGGCCGCACCGTCGACAACGTGGACGAGCTCGAGCTGCTCACCTACGACGGCCTCCGCCTGCGGGTCGGTCCCACCACAGACGCCGAGGTGGACTCAATCGTCGCCGCCGGGGGCCGGCGGGGCGAGATCTACGGACGCCTGCGCGAGCTGCGGGACCGCTTCGCCCCCCTGATCCGGGAGCGCTATCCGGACATCCCGCGCCGGGTGTCGGGCTACAACCTGGACGAGCTCCTGCCCGAGCGGGGGTTCGACCTGGCCCGGGCGCTGGTGGGCACCGAGGGGACGTGCGTGACCGTGCTGTCGGCTGCCGTCCGGCTGGTCCCGAGCCCGCCCAGCCGCGCGATGGTCGTGCTCGCCTACCCCGACGTGTGGGCGGCGGCAGACGCCGTGCCCGACGTGATGTCCGCCGGTCCGATCGGGCTGGAGGGCTTCGACGACCTCCTGGTCGGCTACGAGCGGCGCAAGGGGGTCGACCCGGCCGAGCTGGAGCTGCTCCCCGAGGGGGGCGGGTGGCTGCTGGCCGAGGTCGGCGGTGACACGCCCGGGGAGGCGGAGGCGGCCGCCCGCCGCCTGGCCGGCGACCTCGGAGCCGGCCAGGGGGGCGACAGCGCCTGGCCCCGGGCCCGGGTCGTGGCCGATCCCGGCCAGCAGGCCAGGCTGTGGCGGGTGCGGGAGTCGGCCCTGGGCGTGACGGCGTTCGTGCCCGGTGACCGGCCCCGCTGGGCCGGGTGGGAGGACGCGGCCGTCGCCCCCGAGCGCCTCGGAGACTACCTGCGCCAGCTGAGGCGCCTGGAGGACTCGTACGGCTACCAGGCGTCGGTGTACGGCCACTTCGGCCACGGGTGCGTGCACACCCGGATCGACTTCGACCTGACCACGGCACGGGGGGTGGCCCGGTTCCGGTCGTTCATGGAGGAGGCGGCCGACCTGGTCGTGTCCCTCGGGGGCTCGCTCTCGGGCGAGCACGGGGACGGCCAGGCCAGGGCCGAGCTCCTGGGCAAGATGTTCGGCCCCGAGCTGGTCGGCGCCTTCGGCGAGTTCAAGGCCATCTGGGACCCGGCCGGCCGCATGAACCCGGGCAAGGTCGTGCGCCCGGCCCGCCTGGACCAGCACCTGAGGCTGGGCCCGGCGTACCGCCCCGTCCCGGTCACGACGCATTTCGCCTACCCGAACGACGAGGGGAGCTTCGCCCGGGCCACGCTGCGCTGCGTCGGGGTGGGCAAGTGCCGGAGGGAGGGCGGGGGGACGATGTGCCCCTCCTACATGGCGACCAGGGAGGAGAAGGACTCGACCCGGGGGCGGGCCCGGCTCCTGTTCGAGATGCTGGAGGGCGACGTCATCACCGACGGCTGGCGCTCGGAGGCGGTGCGCGACGCCCTCGACCTGTGCCTGGCCTGCAAGGGGTGCCGCCACGACTGCCCGGTGAACGTGGACATGGCCACCTACAAGGCCGAGTTCCTGGCCCACCACTACCGGGGCCGGGTGCGGCCAGCCGCCCACTACTCCATGGGTTGGCTCCCCTGCTGGGCGCAGGCCGCCTCCCGGGCCCCGGCCGTCGTCAACGCCGTGGCCCACGCCCCGGTCCTGTCCCGGGTGGCCAAGCGCCTCTCGGGGATCGCCCCGCAGCGGGACATCCCCCGGTTCGCCCGCCAGACCTTCACCTCCTGGTTCCGGGCCCGTCAGGGGGGACCGCCCTGGGACGCCGGCCGCCCCGAGGTCCTCCTGTGGCCCGACACGTTCACCAACGCCTTCCACCCCGAGGTGGGCCAGGCCGCCGTGCGGGTGCTGGAGGCGGCCGGCTTCGCCGTCCGGCTCCCGGCCCGGCCCCTGTGCTGCGGCCTGACCTGGATCTCGACGGGCCAGCTGGGCGTGGCCAAGCGGGTCCTGCGCCGCACCCTGGACGCCCTTTCCGGCGACCTCGCCGCCGGGACCCCTGTCGTGGGCCTGGAGCCCTCGTGCACGGCCGTGTTCCGCTCCGACCTGCCCGAGCTGCTCCCGGCCGACCAGGCGGCGCTCCGCCTCGCCGGTCAGGCCGTGACGCTGGCCGAGCTGCTGGCCGGCTCCGCCCCCGGCTGGGCGCCCCCGGCACGGCGCGGGCGGGCCGTGGTGCAGGGCCACTGCCACCAGCACGCGGTGCTCGGGATGGACGCGGAGGAGGAGCTGCTCCGCCGGACCGGGCTCGACGTCGACCTCCTCCCGCCGAGCTGCTGCGGGCTGGCCGGCAACTTCGGCTTCGAGGCGGGGCACTACGACGTGTCGATGGCCGTTGGCGAGCGCGTCCTCCTGCCGGC
>JBOGGR010000066.1:0-5953 GCA_050744025.1 Acidimicrobiales bacterium | reverse complement strand
CGGGCGCAAGCATGGTGCCAACCCCTACGACATCCTCGTGCAACTGTTCAAGCAGGAACCCTGGACGATCCCCCGAACCCGCATTGCTGCTGAATAGCGGGGCTGTCGACGGCTGAACAGTTACCCTCGCCCTTGATCGGTGGCGTCACGACCGGCGCAGGGAGAGACTGGCCGGCAGGAGGGACGTAGCCAGCTCGGGCTGGGAGGAAGAGCGGGTGGATCTGGTCAGGGGCTTGCAGTCCCTGTCGCGTCGCCAGCGGCAGGTGGTCGTGCTCCGGTATCTGGCTGACCGTCCAGCTGGAGAGGTTGCAGAGGTGCTTGGTTGTTCATCGGGGTCGGTGAAGACCCATGCCACGAGAGGCCTGGCTGCGCTACGGAGGGCCCTCGGGGCGGCTGTGGAATCAGAGAAGGGAGAGTCTCATGTTTGAGCACTTGGATGATCCTGCTCCGCCGATCCCGGATGCAGAGATGCGTCGGATTGTGAAGGTACGCGCTGCCCGGCGACGTCGGCGACGGGGAGTTGCTGTCGCGGCCCCCGCGACAATAATAGCCGCTGCAGCCGTCGCTGGGGCGCTCGTGCTGGCTTCAAGGCAGTCCGGTCAGGTGCGGGTCCAAACGGCGTCGCGGCCTATGACAACTTCTGCCAGTGAGGTATCGGCGGCGCCACCGGCCGCCGGCCCTCAGGTGACGGTGACGACGGTGCCCAGCCAGAGTAACTGCACATTGGCAACGAATGTGACTACACCAGACAGTCTGTACGGGGAGCCTGCCGTATTCGTGGAGATCCTTCCGCTTCACCATGGCCCACCGACCTCCAGGGCTCCTGCGATGCTCGTGGCTGGGGCCAGTTCGACTGACTGCACGATCGCTGGCACTCCCCTACCTTTCGGCCACGACGGGAGCAACCTCACTCTCGCTGCCAGCGGCAAGGACGTGTATCTCACTGTGACTCTGGGTCCTGCTGGCCAAAACCCCTGCCAGGACCACATAGACAGATGGCCCCCTACCTTTCCTGCTCAACCCCCGACTGTGGTTATCGACTCAGGGCCCGGCTTTGGCGCAAGCCACCCCGTGATCTCGCCGAATGGTGACGAGCTGGCTTGGATGCGGACTTCTTGCTCTGCTCAGGGAAAGGTACGGGGTCACGAACTGATGGTTACGGACCTTGCTACCCATGCCAGCCATGCGATCTCCACTCTCCCCGACGAGCCGGTTAGCTGGACTGCTGCGGGGGGAGGTGCTGGAGAGCTGCTGGTGAGGGGAATGACGAGCGGTGTCTGGAGCATCATGCATCTGGGGGCTGGCTACCAGGGGACGTCGACGCCGATGGCCGTGCATGGCCAAAGTGGCGGCTGCCGCCTCGGTGAGGCGGCATTCGTGCCTAGGAGCACCGTTGTGGTAGGCGTTGATCGGTGCCCGGCAGACCCAAAGTCATCCCTCGGGAGTCAGATCATCGAGATGGATCCAGAAACTGGCGCCGTCGTGGCACGGCCGGTCACACTTCGTTCCTCTCAGGAGATCTCGGCGTTCTCGTTGGATGCCACGGGGGCTTACCTCATGTACGAGGTCCGCGATGTTGGAAGCGATATACCTCTCCATGAATACTACGAGCATGACGGCAAGACCGTAGCGACTGCCGCGGGGCAGGGCGGGGACGGGCTGGACCAGGTTTGGTAGGGCGACATGGGTGTCGGGTTGTCAGGTCGTGTGGCAGAACGCAGACCAGATAGAAGAGGCCTTGATCCAGTAAGGAAGATTCTCACCACCGCGACAGCGGAGCGAAGCAGTGGAGGCCGCCGGAGGGCGGGGCGGGCGCCCGCAGGGCGAGTCGGTCTGGGCGAAGCCGGTGGCCGGTGGTCCCGGCCGGCCCGGAGGCGGCACGGAGCGAGCCAGGTGGATGGGGCGCCAACACCCGCTACCCGATGTAGGGTTCGGTCCGATTCTCCAGGAAGTGGTCGATGCGGATCCGGATGGAGGGATGGATGGATGGCCAGGTCGTCCAGGTCGGTGGCAGCGACCCAGCGCAGGTCTGTGGATTCGTCGCTGGTCCGCAGGTCGCCGCCAAGCAGGCGGGTCCGGAAGCAGATGGCAAACTGCTGGCGGATCTCGCCGTCGGCGTACTCGATGAGGTGGGCGGGGTCGCTGTAGACGCCGACGATCCCGGTCGGCTCGACCTCGAGGCCGGTTTCCTCGAAGACCTCCCGGCTGACGGTCTGACCGATGGTCTCCCCCAGGTCCATGGCCCCGCCGGGGAGGGCCCACAGGTCGTTGTCGGACCGTCGCTGGAGCAGGATGCGGCTCTCGTCGTCGGTGACGATGGCGGTGGCCGCGGGCACGAGGGAGTTGGGCCGAGGGGCATCGGGATCATGGAAGTGCTCGACGCGCCGTGTCACGGGGTCTCCGGAGTGACCGGGGCCGCGGTGCCCCACACCATCTCGAAGTTGCGGGCGAACATGTCGAACAGCTTGCCTCCTTGGACTCGCCGGAGGTGCATCACGGGCGCCTCGTAGGCGTTGGTGGCCCAGAGATGGTGGTTCACCAGCAGCTGGTCGTCGAAGCGGAAGATGGAGTTGTAGAGCGTGGTTCGGTGGAGACGGATGTCGACTGCCGATCCATGGCGCAGTGGGTCCAGGTGGCGGAGGGCCAGGTGCACCCGGGACTCGATGCCCTCGCCGAATCGTTCGTCCTCCCCCCGCTGGCGCACGGCCTCGCTGGTCACATCGCCGATAGCGATCCGGACCTGGCAGCCCGACACGAGCTTGTCGGCGATCAGGCCCACCAGATCGGGGTGCTGCTCGAACAGGAACAGCCCGGCGTACGACGAGGACCCCGATCTGGTCGGTGGCGCCGGCGAAGAGGGACCACCACAGCTGGGCTGGCACATCCGAGCGGTGGGGGTAGATGGCGACCACCTCGGCCCGGCTGACCTCCAGGGCCTGGGCCGGCGGGATGGCGTCGGGCCACAGGTACGTCTCGTCCTGGCCGATCAGCCGGGCGACTGCCTGGCGATGGCGGGCGTGGGGGTTCCGACCGGTGAAGATCCAGCGCTCGACGGTCTTGGGATCGACCTGCAGCTCGGAGGCAAGGTGCGCGACGCTCATCCCCCGGGCCGCCAGGGCGGCTCGCAGGCGCTCGTTGGCGGAGTGCGATGGGGACGGCATCGGGACGTTTCTGGCCGTCGGGACCCTACCAAGACGTCCCCAGGTGTCGCCCCCGTGCGGTAGGAGCGTCCGAGCGGATTCTTGATGCTGGCTCCATCCCAACGATCGGGCCACCGGGCCCGACAGAGGAAGGAGACAACCATGAAGCTGCCCATCGACACCAGCGCCATCACGTTCCTGGCGGCGGCCCCGCCCGAGGCGGTGCTGGACTACGACTCCAAGGCTCCCAAGGTGGACGACACCGGACAGGCGGCCTTCTCCGTCCAGCTCGTCGCCCTCACCGGCGGCGGCGCCGAGGTGCTGAGCGTGAAGCTGTCCGGTGAGCCCAAGGGGATCGCTCAGGGCGCCCCGGTCAAGGTCAGCGGCCTTACGGCCCAGCCCTGGGCCCTCGGGGACCGCTCGGGGGTGGCCTTCAAGGCCACCCGGATCGAGCCGGCCTCAACCGGCCGGGCCTCGTAGGGAAGGGGGCTCCGATGAAGCTCAAGGTCGCGGTCATCATCCTGTTGCTCTTGGCCATCTTCCCGGCTCTTGTCACTGGTGTGGCCCAGGAGGCCGTCCACGCTGCACTGCAGGCCCTGAGCCACCTCGTCGGGGCCCCTCATGGCTAGGACCGAGGGGGCGGTCGAGACTCTGCTCTCGGCCGCCCTCGCCCTGGCCTGGGGACTCAGGGTGGAGCTGGACCTGGTCTGTGCCCTCTGGGTCGGATGGGACCTGGCCACGACGAAGCTGGGCCCCCACCTCGGTCCCGTGGTCATCCTCGGCGTGCTCGTCGTCGTCCTGGTCCTGCCCTGGACCAGGCACCGGCTGTGGCGGACGTTGCGCTTCGCCGGTGTGCGTCGGCGGTTCCAGAGTGCCTGTCGCATCGCCCCCCTCGACCGGGAGCGAGGCGGAGTGCCCCTCGTCTCCCACATCTGGGACACCCCGGCCGGCTACCGGCTCCTGGTCCGGGTGCCCAGAGGCACCTCGGTCTCGGATCTGGAGAACATATCCGAGGTCACCGCCGCCTCCATGGCCGTCTCCGAGGTGAGGGTGAAACGGGACAGACGCAACTCCGCCCTCGCCGCTGTGTCGGTGGTGGAGCGCGACCCCCTCTCGGACCCGGCGCCCATCGCTTGGTCCTGGGGCAACGCCGAGCGGACCAGCCTGTGGGAGCCGGTTCCGGTCGGCCTGGACGAGGACGGCAACGCCGTTCACCTGGCTCTGCCCGAGCACAACGTGCTGCTCGGTGGCGAGCCCGGCGCCGGCAAGTCGGCCGCCCTCTCGTTGCTCCTGGGCGCCGCCGCCCTGGATCCCGAGGTCAAGCTCTGGCTCCTGGACGGCAAGCAGGTGGAGCTGGCCCCCTGGGGCGCCTGCGCCGAAGGCTTCGTCGGCCCCGACGTGCGGAGGGCCATCGAGGTACTCCGGGGCCTCCAGGTGGAGATGGACCTGCGGTATGCCCAGCTGCTCGCCTGGGGCAAGCGCAAGGTGGCGCCTGGCGATGGCCTCGGGCTGCACGTCGTGGCCTGCGACGAGCTGGCCCTGTACCTGGCCGGCGGCGACCGCCAGGAACGGACCGAGTGCGCCGAGGTGCTCCGGGACCTGGTGGCCAGGGGCCGGGCAGCCGGGGTCATCGTGGTGGCCGCCACCCAGAAGCCGGCCTCGGACGTGGTGCCCACCAGCCTGCGGGACCTGTTCGGCTTCAGATGGGCCCTGCGGTGTGCCACCCGGGAGGCATCCGACACCATCTTGGGATCGGGGTGGGCCACCCAGGGCTACTCGGCGGCCGACGTGGACGCCGGGGCCCGGGGCGTCGGCTACCTCTTGCACGAGGGCGGGGTGCCGGTGCGCCTCAAGGCCGTCTACCTGGACGACGACGCCGTGGCTGTCCTGGCCGGGCGGGCCCGGGAGCTTCGGCGCCAGGCGGGAGACGGGTGATGACCACTGTCCCTCCCAACCCCCGGGTGCTCGACCTGGTGGTGGTCCGAGCCGCCGACCCGGCGGCCTTCGAGGCCTGGCGGGCCCGGGGCAAGGCCACCGGGTGGTGTCGCCACCCCGTGCGCCTGAGCGGCGCCACCGTCACCGTGGACCAAGGCACCGGCGAGGTCCACTCCATGTTCACCAGCGACGACCAGCCCGACCGGCTCCTGCTCAAGTCCTGCGGCCAGCGCCGGGCCACCAGCTGTCCCTCCTGTTCGGCCGTCTACCGGGTGGACGCCTTCCACCTGGTAGCAGCCGGCCTGCGGGGCGGCAAGGGCGTGCGCGAGGAGGTGGCCTCCCATCCGGCCGTCTTCCTCACCCTCACCGCCCCCAGCTTCGGGCCCGTGCACTCCTTCCGTGAGCACGACGGGCGCCCCCGGACCTGTCGGCCCCAGGGCCAAGGTTGCTGTCCCCACGGCCACCCCAAGCGCTGCCTGGCGATCCACAAGACAGATGATCCGGCCGTCGGTGAGCCGATCTGCCCGGAGTGCTTCGACTGTCAGGGCGCCGTGGTCTGGAACGCCCTGACCTCCGAGCTGTGGCGGCGGACCACCATCGGCATCCGCCGCCAGCTGGCCGCACTGGCTGGCGTCAGCCGTTCGGCGCTCAAGGATGATGTCCGGCTGTCCTTCACCAAGGTGGTCGAGTGCCAGCGTCGGGGAGTCGTCCACCTCCACGCCGTGGCCCGCCTGGACGGGGCCGGCGACGGGCTGGTCCCTCCGCCAGCGCCCTTTGGTGCCGACCTGCTGGCCGGCGCCATCCACCGGGCCGCCCGGGCTGCCAGCGTCTCCTACCCCGACAGCCCCGGTTTGTCGGGGGTGGCCAGGTGGGGCGAG
>JBOGGR010000065.1:0-14131 GCA_050744025.1 Acidimicrobiales bacterium | reverse complement strand
CGGGAGGTCACCGTCCTGCGAGCCGGGTCGCTCACCACCGTGCAGGACGCCGGCCGCCCGGGCCTGGCCCACCTGGCCGTGCCGCCCTCCGGGGCAGTGGACCCCGGTGGCTGGCGGCTGGCCAACCGGCTGGTCGGGAACTCGGGGGAGGAGGCGGCGCTCGAAACCACCCTCACCGGCGTCGCGCTCCAGGTCCATGTGGCCTGCGCGGTGGCCGTCACCGGAGCCCGGGCGCCGGTCACCGTGGACCGGCGGCCCGCGGGCTGGGGGGTTCCCCTGATCCTGGAGGCCGGCCAGATCCTGGACGTCGGGCCGGCGACCGCCGGCGTGCGCTGCTACGTCGCCGTCTCCGGCGGGATCGTCGTCCCGCCCGTGCTCGGCAGCCGGTCCACCGACATCCTCTCCGGCCTCGGCCCGGCCCCCCTGGCGGACGGCCGGACCCTCCCGCTGGGGCCTGTCCAGGGGCCGCCCGCTGTCGTCGACTTCGCTCCGTACCCGGCCCCGCTCGCTCTTCTCCGACTCCTCCTCCACCCGGGCCCCCGGCACGAGTGGCTGTCCGACGCCGGTCTCGCCACCATGGCCCGAGAGACGTGGCAGGTGGACACGGCCAGCAACCGCATCGCCCTTCGCCTGGCCGGGCCGAGCCTCGGAAGGGCCGGGCCCGGGGAGCTGCCCAGCGAGGGCATCGTGTCAGGCGCGGTGCAGGTTCCCCCGGACGGGCGGCCGCTCGTCTTCCTCGCCGATCACCCGACGACCGGCGGCTACCCGGTGGTCGGCGTCGTCGACCCCTCCGACCTGGCCGCCTGCGGTCAGGCCGGACCGGGCACGCCCGTCTCCTTCAGGACGCGGGCATGATCGACCTGAACAGCGATCTCGGCGAGGGATCCGGCGCGTACCGCCTGGGCGACGACGAGCAGATCCTCGGTGTCGTATCCAGCGCCAATGTGGCCTGCGGCTTCCACGGGGGGGATCCCCAGGTGATGGCCCGCACCGTGCGGACGGCTGCGGGGCGGGGGGTGGTGCTGGGCGCCCACGTGTCGTACCCCGATCGCGCCGGCTTCGGGCGGCGGGACCTCGACGTGGCTCCGGACGACCTCGTGGCGGATGTCGTGTACCAGATCGGGGCCCTGGCCGGCATCGCCCGGATCGCTGGCAGCCGGGTCCGCTACGTCAAGCCCCACGGTGCCCTGTACAACCGGATCGCGGTGGACGAGGTCCAGGCCCGGGCGGTCGTGGAGGGCATCGCCGCCTATGACCGCTCCCTCGCGCTGCTCACCCTGCCGGGCTCGGTGGCCATGAGGCTGGCCGACGCTGCGGGTGTGCCCACCGTCGCCGAGTGCTTCGCTGACCGCGCCTACACCTCGGATGGCCGTCTCGTCCCCCGGCGGGAGCCCGGCGCGGTGATCGACGACGAGGCCGCCGTCGTGGCCCGGGCGATCCAGATGGCCACGGACGGGACGGTCAGGAGCGTCGACGGCAGGACGGTGCGTGTGGGTGCCCGCTCCATCTGCCTGCACAGCGACACGCCGGGCGCTGGGCGCCTGGCCGGCCGGATCAGGGCCGGGCTGGAGGGCGCAGGCGTCGTGGTGGCTCCCTTCGTCGACCGCCTGGCCTAGCCGGCCGGCGGCCGGCTCGGCTGGCCCCCCGGCGACCCCCCCCGGCGACCGGTCCCGCTGGCCGGCTCCGCTGGCCCGCCGGCGACCGCTCCGCTGGCGACCGGCTCGACCGGCCGGCGTCCGACATCGAGGGCGGAGATCGGTCAGACTGTCTGCGTGCTGACCTTCATCATCGGACTGCTGGTAGCGGGGCTGGTCATCGGCGCTCTCGGTCGCCTGGTGGTGCCCGGGCCCAACCCCATGGGCATCTTCACGACGATCCTGTGCGGATGGGCCGGCTCCTTCCTCGGGGGCCTGGTCGGGCGGCTGCTCATCGGCTGGCGCTACCGGTACTCATTCATCCTGGCCCTGGTCCTGGCGGTAGCCTTCACCGCCCTGATCGTCTACGCCATCTCGAGCCGCCAGGGTCGCACCCGGCGGTCCCCCCGCCCGTCGTAGGGATCCGCCAGGCCGAGCTGATCACTCCGGCGCCCGGCTCGAGCCCGGATCTCGATGCCGGGCGACCTCCTCGCGGTCGTCCCGGTAGGCCCGGTAGGCGTCGGTGTACTCCATGACACGGGCCACCTCGTCCAGGAACGGCTCGTCGTAGCCGGCGCGTCTCAGCAGGTGGAACCCCATCTCCATGCCGGCGCTGATGCCTCCTCCGGTGAGGATGCGACCGCTGTCCACGATCCGGGCCCGGCTCACCCGGGCCGAGGGGGCCAGGGCTGCCAGGCGGTCGATCGGGACCATGCCGTGGGTACCGGCCTCGCTGCGGTCGGGCTCCTTGCGGCTGGTGGCGGGGATGCCGTCGAGCAGGCCCATCTGGGCATAGACCCAGGAGCCGGTGCACACGCTCACGAGCAGGGTGGAGTCCGGCAGGGAGCGGACGAAGTCGTGGAGGCGGCCGTTGTAGGTCTCGGGCCGCGTGCCGGCGCCGCCGGGTACGAGGAAGGCGTCCATGGCCGGCCGGTCGGAGAAGCCGTAGTTGGGGAGGACGGTGAAACCGGCCTGGGCCTGGACCGGGCGAAGGGCCTCGGCCACGAGGAACACGTCCAGGGACGGGTCGAAGCGACGAGCCACCGAGAGCACCCCGTAGGGGGCGGCGAAGTCCACGATCTCGGCGTCCTCGAAGACGTAGATCCCGAGACGGAAGCCGGCCTTGTGGTCGTCGGGCACGTCCGCACCTCCCGGTCTCTGGCGGTCGGGCCCCGGTTTCCCAGTGCCTGCCCGGCGCGCCACCCATCGCTTCCGGCCATTATGTCGGAGGAAGCGACGACGGGGAGGCGACATGGGTAAGCCGTCGCGCGACGCCCTCGTGACGGCCCTGCTGGACCGCCATGGGCAGACATACCATACGCAGCCGAGGCCGGGATCCGCCTCGAGGCCGACACGCCGAGCCCGCTGTTCCGGCTTCTGTGCTGTGGGAGGAGCTGCGCCCCTTCGCCGACCTGCGAGCCCGGGAGGCCGCCGGCCGGCTCCGGGCTGCCCCAGAGCCGGGACCGCCTGGCCGCCCTCGTGCCCCCCCGCCGGCTCCCGGCCCTGGTGGCCGCCCTGGTCCGGGTCTCCCTGGGCCGGTGACTACGACGAGGTCCGGGTCGCCGCCAGCAGAGGGTAGGAATGGCATCTTCGCCGCCCGAGCGAGCCGCCCACCTGCGCTCCGCGGCGGCGGCCGCGCCGACGATGGTTGGGTCACCGGCCAGGCGGGGGTAAGGACCGCTCAGCATCCCCCGCCCGGAGGCCGGTGCCATCACGGAGGACGCGGTCGTGAGCAATTTCCCGCTGGGAGTGGGCGTTGGCGGTCCCGGGGACCTACCGGCGGTTGGACCTGGTCCGCAGCCGGTACCAGATGCGCAGGGGGAACATGCCGAAGAAGGGGGCCCGGCGTCCCACCTCGTCCAGGTCCTCCCGGTCGAAGGCCGCCGCGTACCGGGCCGAAGACGCGACACGCGACCACGACGGCGTCCGTACCCTTGCGGGGCGCCTGGCCAACCGGGGGCACCTCCGGTGACCGCCGCCATCCAGACGGGGGTCAACTGTCCCCAACGGCACGGAGTCCAGCCCCAATCTCGCCTGCCGGGCACCTCTCCCTCGTCCTCGTGCAGAGCTGCCCGTAGCACCGAGGAAGGGGGCCGCTGTGAACAAGAACTATCCAGACCAAGACGGGCCCCGCCGGGACCGGGCGGGTGACTGTCGGGGGCCGGGGGTAACGGCCGGGCTGGCGAACACCGGTTCGGCGCGTCTAGGACCGGGCCCCCCGGCCGGACCTGCGGAGGTGTGCGACCACGTCGCCCGAGCTGTGGACCGCCCACCTGTCCGAGGCGTCTGCCCCCTCCGGCTCCTGCCCAGGGCCTGCTCCGGCGCCGGCGACGGCCAGCGACACCGCCAGGGTCTGATCCATCAACCATCCCCTGTGGGTGGCCAGCGCCAGGCCGAGCTCGCCGTCCTCTCCGTCCGGCACCTCCAGCACCAGCTCGATCCGGTCCGCCACGTGGAGGCCGGCCTCCCGACGCGCCTGCTGGACGGCCCGGACCACGTCGCGGGCCCGGCCCTCCCCCGCGAGCTCCGGGGTCACGTCCAGGTCCAGGGTCACCACCCCGTCGTTGCCGGGCAGGGCCCGGCAGCTCCCCTCGTCCCGGGGCTGCAGCTTCAGCACGTACTCGCCCGGCTGCAGCAGGAACGTGCCGGCGACGAGGACCCCCTCGTCTCCCTTGTCGTCCCACTCGCCCCTGCGGGCGGCCGAAAGGACCGTCTGGGTGTCGGGCCCGAGCCGGGGGCCGACGGCGGCCGGCCTCACCGAGAGGACCAGGTTCGCCGCCGCCTCGACCTCGGTGGACAGGTGCACGGCCTTGACGTTCACCTCGTCGGCGACGAGGTCGACGTAGGGAGCCAGGCGCTCCGCCCACGGGGCGGACACGGTTAGGCCCGGCAGTGGCAGGCGGGCCCGCAGCCCGGCCGACTTGCGCACCGAATGGGCGGCCGAGCAGACGTCGCGTACCCGGTCCATGTCGGCCACCAGGTCGGGGTCGGAGGGGAGGAGGGCTGGGTCCGGCCAGTCGCTGAGGTGGACGCTCCGCTCCCCGGTGAGCCCTCGCCACACCGCCTCGGCCAGGAGCGGCAGCAGCGGGGCGGCCGCCCGGCACAGGACCTCGAGCACGGTGGCCAGGGTGTCGTGGGCGTCCAGCTTGTCCTGGCCGGCCCCCGCCCGCCCGCCGGCCCCGCCGCCAACACCGGCCAGGCCGCCGCCCTCGCCGCCCCCCGCCACCGGGGCCCAGAACCGGTCCCGGCTGCGGCGCACGTACCAGTTCGTGAGGGCGTCGAGGAACGACTCGATCGCGGCACAGGCCCCGGCCAGGTCGTACGCGTCCATGCGCTCGGTCACGGCCGAGACCAGCGCCGAGGCCTTGGCCAGGGCGTAGCGGTCCAAGACGCCCGTGGCGTCGGTCCGCCGCTGCCCCCGGATCCCGTCAACCCGCCCGTACAGGGAGAGGAAGTGCCAGGTGTTCCAGATCGGGAGGACGGCCTGGCGCACGGCGGCGGTGAACATGGACCGCTCGACCACGATGTCGGCGCCGCGCAGCACCGGCGAGGAGAGCAGAGCCCAGCGCATTGCGTCGGCGCCCCAAGTGTCGAACACCTCCTCCACGTCGGGGTAGTTGCCGAGGTGCTTGGACATCTTGCGCCCGTCGTCGCCGAGCACGGTCCCGTGGGCCATGCAGGTCTGGAACGGCGGGCACCCGAACAGCACCGTCGACAGCACGTGCAGGGTGTAGAACCAGCCCCGGGTCTGGGGCACGTACTCGACTATGAAGTCGGCCGGGAAGTGGGACTCGAAGCGCTCCACGTTGTCGAATGGGTAATGCAGCTGGGCATATGGCATGGAGCCGGACTCGAACCAGCAGTCGAGGACGTCCGGCACCCGGCGCATGACCGAATGCCCAGTCGGGTCATCGGGGTTGGGCCGCACCAGCTCGTCGATCCCCGGGCGGTGCAGGTCGGCCGGGCGCACCCCGAAATCGGCCTCCAACTCGTCCAGGCTCCCGTACACGTCGACCCGAGGAAAGGCGGGGTCGTCGCTCACCCACACCGGAATGGGCGCCCCCCAGAAACGATTGCGGCTTATCGACCAGTCCCTCGCCCCCTCCAGCCACCGGCCGAAGGCGCCGTCGCGGATGTGCTCGGGGATCCAGGTGATCTGGCGGTTGAGCTCGACCATGCGGTCGCGCACCGCGGTCACGGCCACGAACCAGGATGTGACGGCTTTGTATATGAGCGGCGTGTCCGTGCGCCAGCAATGCGGGTAGCTGTGGGTGTACTCCTCCTCCTCGACCAGGGCGCCGGCCGTCCGCAAATCGGCGATCACAGCCGGATTGGCGTCGAAGACGAGGAGGCCCTCGTACGCAGGGACCTCGGCTGTGAAGCGGCCCCTGTCGTCCACCGGGCAGACCACGGCGATCCCAACCGCCTCGCAGGCGCGCTGGTCGTCCTCGCCGAATCCCGGTGCCAAGTGCACGACGCCCGTCCCTTCGTCCGTGGTGACGAAGTCGCCGGGAAGGACCGAGAAGGCGCCCGTGTCGGCCCTGTCCGCGAAGAATTCGAACAATGGCCGGTACCGCCGCCCAACAAGGGCTCGGCCCTTGACCGTTGCAATTAGCTCGCTCTCCGGCAAAATGGCTGCGTAGCGCTCCGCCCGCGCCGCGGCCACGACGGTGGGGCCGTGCTCCGTGCCATAGACGGCGTAGTCGATGTCCGGTCCGACTGCCAGGGCCAGGTTGGACGGGAGGGTCCAGGGGGTGGTGGTCCAGACCAGCAGGCGTAAGTGGCCGCGGAGGTCCGGCGGCACGTCTGCCATTTCTCTGCTGCCGATTCCATCGTCACCGGGATCGAGCTCGAAAGCTACGGTGACGGCCGGGTCGACCCGGGGCCGGTACGCGTCGTCCAGGCGCGTCTCGAAATTGGAGATGGGGGTCTCGCATTCCCAGCAATATGGGAGGACGCGGTATCCCTCGTAGACGAGCCCCTTCTCCCACGCCTGACTGAAAGCCCACATGACGCTTTCCATGTACGGGGTGTCCATGGTCTTGTAATCGTCGTCGAAATCGACCCAGCGGGCCTGACGGGTCACGTAGCAGCGCCAGTCGTCCGTGGTGCGCTGGACGAGGGCCCGGCAGTGGTCGTTGAACCTGTCGATGCCGTAGGCCACTATGTCGGCCCGGCTCGCCATGCCGAGCTCCTTCTCGGCCAGCATCTCGGCCGGAAGCCCGTGGCAGTCCCAGCCGAAGCGGCGCTCCACCCGCCTTCCCCGCATGGTCTGGTAGCGGGGGACGGCGTCCTTGACGAAGCCGGTGAGCAGGCTCCCGTAGTGGGGGAGCCCCGTGGCGAAGGGAGGTCCGTCGTAGAAGACGTACTCGTTGTCGCCGCCCCGCCTGCCCTCGACCGAGGCCCTGAACGTGTCGTCCTTGCTCCAGTAGGAGAGGACGTCCTGCTCCAGGGCCGGCAGGTCGGGCCGTTGGGGGATCTCGGGATAAGGAGCGTCCACCTGCGGTTGGGGGCGGGCGGCTCCAGACATGGCCCTACAGTAGGCGGGAGTGGCCGAGGACCTGTTCGAGATCGAGGCGGCGCCGGCGCCTCACGGCAGGGCTGGCGCGGGTGAGGGCAGGGGCGCCGACGGGGGCGCCAGTGAGGGCGCGGGTGCGGGCGGCGGCGCGGGTGAGGGCGCCGATGGCGGTCGCCGTGCCGGTGGGGGTGACGGCGAGGCTGCCGGCGGGGGTGCCAGTGGCGCCGGGCTGGTCAATGTCCTCGTCCGCGTCAGGATCGAGCCCGGCGCCGGGCGGGCCGGTGTGGCCGGTCGCCGGGGCCGGGCGCTGCGCCTACGAGTGGCCGCTCCCCCCGGCACGGACCGGGCGCTGCAGGCGGCCGGCGAGGTGCTGGCCCGGGTCCTCGGGGTGAGCGACGCGCAGGTCGAGGCGGCCGAGCCCGAGGCGCCCGCCCCCCGTGCCGCGGCGGGCGCCGGGGCCCACGCCGGGGCGCGGGAGACCCGGCTGCGGGTCACCGGGGTGGACGCCGGCGACGTGGGGAGGGCACTGGACCGGGCGGTGACCGCCGGGGGGGCCGCCCCCGGGCCCCGGCCGTCGCACCGGGGCGCGGCTCCCGGCCGTCACGGCAGCCGCTAGGGTCACCCGTCGCCGTCCAGCGGCGGCACGCTGTCGTTCCCATCCTTGTCGACGGGGGAGCTTCCCGATCATGGCCCGAGCCTCTCGAGGATCCACCAGCAGGGGCTCGACCGCGCCCCCCGCTGCGACGAAGGGGACGAGGGTGCCGCCCTCCCCGGGGACGCCCCCCCGGGCGCAGCCCTCAGCTCGCCGGGGTGAGCCGGGACCGGGTGGGAGGGACGCGGCTGGCGTGGACCCGGGGGCCAAGGCGGCCGGTCCCCGCGGCACCGGCAAGGCGGGTGGGAGGAAGGCGGCCCCCTCCAAGGCGGCCGGCGCGAAGGCGGACAGCGTCAAGGGGCCCGCTGGGACCAAGGCGGCAGGCACGAGGGCCGATGGCGTCAGGCCCGCCGGCACGAAGGCCGCCGGTACGAAGGCCGCCGGCACGAAGGCGACTGGCGCCAGACCCGCCGGCACCAAGGCCGCCGGCACCAGGGCCACTCCCGCCAAGGCCACTCCCGCCAAGGCCACTCCCGCCAAGGCCACTCCCGCCAAGGCGGCTCCCGCCAAGGCGGCTCCCTCCTCCACCACGCCGGCCAGGCCAGCTGGCCGGCCGGCAGCGAAGGCCACACCCAGGACGACGGCCAGAGCCGCTCAGAGGGCTGGGGACGACAAGTTCCTGGCTGAGCAGCGGACCCTCCTCCTGGACGAGCGAGCGACCTACGAGGAGCAGGCCATGGCCCTCAAGGCGGAGGCCGACTCCCTGGCCGAGGAGATGGAGCCCGGGGACGTCCAGTTCGACGAGGAGTCCGGTGAGGGGGGGACGACGACCGTCGATCGGGAGCGCGACCTGGCCTTGTCGGCCCAGGCGAAGGTGGCGATCGAGGAGATCGACCACGCCCTGGCCAAGATCGAAGCCGGCACGTACGGGCTGTGCGAGCGATGCCACAACCCCATCCCCCGGCCCCGGCTGAAGGCCCTGCCCTATGCCCGGCTGTGCGTCCCCTGCAAGAGCGGGGGCCTGTCGCGGCGCTAGGCACCGGCGACCGTCGCGCCCCGCCCCCGGGCGAGGCCGATCCGGACGGGACCGCCGCGCCGGACGGGACTGGCACGCCGGACGGGACTGGCATGCCGGACGGGACTGGCATGCCGGTGGGGCTTCCCGCCGGCTCGGCCCGCCGTGGGCCTCCGCCTTCGCGTCTCCGCCTCCGCCTGCTCACCGGCCTGGTGGCCGCCCTGGTCGTTGCCGGCGACCAGGTCACGAAGTCCGTCGCCGCCGCAGACTTCCGACACCCGGTGCACGTGATCGGGACCATCAACTTCTGGCTGACCTACAACCAGGGCGCAGCGTTCAGCCTGTTCCGGGGGTTCACCCTCTGGATCGTGGCCATCGGGCTGGTGCTGGTCTGCGTGCTCCTGGCCGTGAGCCGGCGCATGGGCACCAGGTCGGGATCGGTGGCGATCGGCCTCGTCCTGGGCGGCGCCGTGGGCAACCTGGCCGACCGGCTGTTCCGGGCCAACGGCGGGGCTGTGATCGACTGGATCTACACGAGATACTGGCCCACCTTCAACGTTGCCGATGCCTGCATCGTGGTCGGCGCGATCCTGCTCATCCTGAGCGGCTGGCGGCGCTCGGCCCCGTGATGGCCGAGGCCCCGGACGCTCTGGCCGGCGAGCGGGTGGACCGGGTGGTGGTCGAGGTCCCCGACGCCCTGGCCGGAGAGCGGGTGGACCGGGTGGTGGCGACGCTGACCGGCCTCTCCCGCTCGGGCGTGGCCGGCTTGGTCTCCCGGGGCGCAGTGCGCCTGGAGGGCCGCGCCGTCCGGGGCCCGGCCCGCCGGGTCGCCCTCGGCGACGTGGTGGAGGTCGACCTGCCGGTCCCCGGGCGAACGGGCCTGGAGCCCGACCCGACGGTGGACGTCTCCGTGGTCCACCTCGACGACCAGGTGATCGTGGTCGACAAGCCGGCCGGCCTGGTCGTGCACCCGGGCCCTGGGCACCCAGGGGGCACCCTCGCGCACGGCCTCCTGGCCCGCTTCCCGGAGCTGGCCGGCGTGGGGGAGCCCGACCGGCCCGGCATCGTTCACCGCCTCGACCGCCTCACCTCGGGCCTGCTGGCCGTGGCCCGCACCCCGGACGCACTGTCGTCCCTCTCGGCCCAGCTGCGGGCCCGGACCATGGGCCGGCGCTACCTGGCCCTCGCCTGGGGGCGGGTGGAGGCTGCCACCGGGATGATCGACGGCCCCGTCGGCAGGTCGGGCCGGGACCCGACCCGCATGGCCGTGGTGGCGGAGGCCGCGGGTGGGCGGGCGGCCCGGACCGGCTACGAGGTCAGGGCGCGGCACACCTCCCCGGTGACCGTCACCCTGGTGGAGTGCCGGCTCGAGACCGGTCGGACGCACCAGATCCGGGTCCACCTGGCCGCGATCGGCCATCCCGTCGTGGGGGACGCCCGTTACGGGGGCCGCCGCCAGGGGCTGCCCCTCGACCGGCCCTTCCTCCACGCCCACTTCCTGGCCCTCGACCACCCGGTGACCGGGGAACGGCTGGAGGTGTCCTCGGCCCTACCTGCCGAGCTGGTCGAGGTCCTGGCAGCGCTGGCGTAGCTCATGGGCCCCGGTCCCGCCCGGGCCTTCCGGGCTGTCGCACCTCGTCCCGTGCCTCCGGTCCCGAACCCCGCTCACTGGTCCTCGAGGCGGGCGGTCAGGGTGGCCGTGTCGGCCTGCCAGAGCCCGATCCGGGTGACCGTCCGAAAGCCCATGGCATCGTTGATCGCGAGCATCGGGGCGTTGCTGGCGGCGTTCCCCGTCTCGATGCAGGTCACGTCGGGCCGCTCGGCCCGGAGGCGGAGCACCATGGCGGCCTTGAGCCAGCGGCCCAGCCTGCGGCCCCGGTGGGCCGGGTCGACACCGGTGTCCCCCTGGCTGGCAAGGCCGGGCCGGTCGGCCGCGAGCCGGAGGCGGGTGAAGCCGGCCAGCCCGCCGCTGGCGTCGTGGCGGGCGACCAGCGTCCATGACTGGTCCCCCCGCTCGCCGATCGCAGCCTCCCTCGTCCGCACCCGCTCGGGTGTCCAGTGCATGGGGTCGAACTGCGAGTCGTCGAGCGGGGCGGTGTTCATGACGTCCCGCAGGCGGGCGAAGCGCTCGAGGAGGTCGTCCGGACAGGCGTCGGACCACTGCACGAGCGAGTACCCCTTGGCCAGCGCCGGGGCGGCGGCCACCCATCCCCCGAGCTTGCCGATGTCGACGGTGGCGAGGTCGAGCACGCCCAATCGCTCGACCGACTTGCAGGCCAGTCCCCGGTCGTCCAGGAAGGACGCCCCCGGGCTGTCGAGCACGGCCGCGACCGAGAGGACCGGGGCGGCCTCGCCGGGGGCCACCCGCACCACCGCTTCGAGGAGCTCGCTGCCGACGCCGCGCCGGCGCCACGCGGGATCGACAATCAGCATGGCCTCGGCGAAGGGATGCTGCTGGCCCAGCTCCAGGATCTCCAGCTCGGCCAGCCCGACCGCCCCGTGCTCCCGCCGGGCCACCCAGTGGCGCTCCCGGCTCCCGCCGGCGGGCAGACGCACGCGACGGAGGTAGGCCGGCCAGGGCGCGGGCGGCCGGTGCGGGAAGAGGTCGGCACGCCCGCCCTCGGTGAGGCGGTGGAGCTCCCTCAGCACAGTCTCGCTCGCCTGCCCTGGATCGATCTCCTCGATGGGAGCGACATCTGGCACCGCTGCGGTCTAGCGCGCCGCCGCTGAGGGCGCCTGCGAATTTCGGACAACGGCGCCCCCCCGGACCACGGTCGTCACCAGGGGGACCCCGGGACGGTAGGCCAGGTGGACGTGGGAGGGAGCGGCCAGGACGGCCAGGTCGGCCCGGTCGCCAGGGCCCAGGCGGCCGATGTCCTCCCGGGAGAGGGCCGCCGCCCCACCGGCGGTGGCCGCCCACAGGGCCTCGTCCGGGGTGAGCCCCAGCTCCCTGACGGCGAGGGCGATCACGAGCGCCATGCTGGTCGTGTAGCTGGTGCCCGGGTTGCAGTCGGTGGCCAGAGCCACGGTGGTCCCGGCTGCGAGGAGCCTGCGGCCGTCGGAATAGGGCGACAGGGTGCAGAGCTCGGCCGCCGGCAGGAGGGTCGCCACCACTCCGGCTCCGGCCAGGGCGCCCACGTCAGCGTCGCTCAGGTGCGTGAGGTGGTCGGCCGAGGTGGCCCCCATCTCGGCGGCCAGCCGGGCGCCGGGGCCGAGCTCGAGCTGGTTGGCGTGGACGCGAAGGCCCAGGCCCCGGGCCGCGCCAGCCGAGAGGACGGCCCGGCTCTGGTCCACGTCGAAAGCCCCCCGGTCGCAGAACACGTCGCACCACCGGGCCAGGGGCGCACAGGCGTCCAGCATCGGGCCCCGGACCAGGTCGACGTAGGCGTCGGGGTGCCCGGCATGCTCCGGGGGGACCACGTGGGCGCCGAGGAACGTGGGCACGACCTCCGGGACGGGACCTGGGCCGGCGCCCAGGTCCCGGACCACCCGAAGGCTCCTGGCCTCGTCGGCGACGGTCAGGCCGTAGCCGGACTTCACCTCCAGGGTGGTCGTGCCCCCGGACAGGGCCTCCGCGGCGAGACGGGAGGCGTTGGCGGCGAGGGCCTCGTCGCTGGCCGCCCGGGTGGCGGCGACTGTCGTGCGGATGCCGCCTGCCAGGTAGGGGCGGCCGGCCATGCGGGCGGCGAACTCCTCGGCCCGGTCGCCGGCGAACACGAGGTGGGTGTGGCTGTCGACGAACCCCGGGACCACGCAGCCGCCGCCGGCCGCCACCCGCGGGCCGGGCGCTCCCTCGGGCACCAGCGACCGCGGACCGACCCAGGCCACCCGGTCCCCGTCGGCCACCAGGGCGCCGTCAGCGAGGGTACCGAGGGGCCCCTCCCCCAGCTCGGGGCGGTTGGTGACCAGCAGCCCGATGTCGTCGACCACCATGGCTGGCCACGGTAGCCACCGTGGGGGAAGCGGGTCGGCTCCGCGACGCTTATGGCGTCGGAAGCAGGCGCAGCTCGCCGGTCAGCAAGGAGTGGGGTCCCAGGGGTACTTGGGACCTTGGCTGGACGGAGCCACTGCCGAGCCCTGGCCGGGAGCCACTGTCGTCGACGTGGGCGACGTGGTCGAGCTGGTCGAGCTGGAGCTGTTCGCACCGGTCAGCGGGGTGGGGCTCACTCCGGTGAAGCTGGAGCCTGTGGTGAGGACCACGGTCGAGCCGCCGAGGCTGGCGTCCGCCTCCGGGGTGGCCCCGCCCTCGACGTATGACGCGACCGTCGCGGCCGCCTCGGCGTTGCCGGGGCCGTAGGCGACGGTCGAGGTGGCGTGGCCGTACGAGCTGGCGTCCCCGTAGCTGATCACCGTGAAGCCGGCCGAGCGCAGCCCGGCGGCGGCCTGGGTGGCCTGGCCGGTCGCCCCCGAGCCATTGAGCACGTCCACGCTCACCGAGGAGGGGGAGAGGATCGGCTGGGTGGTGGTGGTGGTGGTGGAGGCCGGCGTCGTCGTCGAGGTGGTGGTGGTGGTGGACGCCGGCGTAGGGTTCGGGGCGCCGTAGGACTCCCAGGCGGCGATGACCTGGGCGTCCTCCGACTTCTGGGGCATGAGAACATCCCCGTAGCCCCGGTAGTTGGCCACCGAGACCGTGGGCAGGGTCCAGCTCGGTATGGTCGAGGGCCGCAGGGAGTGGAACTCACCGATCAGGCGCAGGAGGTCGGTGGGGGTCAGCCCGCTGTCCCTCGTCACGTCGTGCACGGCCTGGGACAGCAGGGAGTTGGCGGTGATCGGGTTGCGGATGCCGTCGTGGATGGCCTTGGTGGCCAGCGCCCGGAGGAACTCGTGCTGGCGGTCGATCCGGCTGATGTCCCCGAGGCCGTCGGGGATCCACTGGCCGCCCTTCTCGTACTGGTAGTAGCGGCTGCGCACCAGCGAGAGAGCCTGGGTGCCGTTCAGGGTGTCGTTGCCGGCCGGCTCCTTCAGCCCCGACTCGTTCGCTCCGGGCGGCGAGCCTGGGGGCGCGCCGTCGCGCACCGGGAAGGGGAAGTGCATGCAGACCCCACCCACGGTGTTGACGAGGCCCTTGAGGCCGCTGAAGTCGACCTCCAGGAAGTGGTTGACGGAGATGTGGAAGTCATGCGAGATGGTCTGGACGAGCTGGCCGGGCCCGCTGTTGAAGGCAGAGTTGATCTTGTTGGAGCCGCCGGTGCCGGCGATCGGGACGAATGTGTCCCTCGGGATGGAGAGCATGGCCGCCTTGCCTGTGCTCGGGTCGACGTGGACCAGGATGATGACGTCGCTGCGCTGGCCGGTGACTACCGAGGCGTTGCCGAACTGCTTGGCCTGGGCGGCTGTGTCCCCTGCCCTGCTGTCGGAGCCGACCAGGAGGA
>JBOGGR010000064.1:0-5407 GCA_050744025.1 Acidimicrobiales bacterium | reverse complement strand
GCCCGTGCCCGAGGGGGGGGATGCCGAGGGAGCGGCGCCAGACGGGGAGCGGCCCGGGTCGCCGTCGCCGGGTGCCGCCGGGGTCGCCGGGGCGCCCCGGGGGCGCCGGCCCAGGTCGGCCCTCCAGCGGTGGTCGCTCGCGGGTGCGATCGTGGCGTTCGTGGTCGTGGCGGGCGTCCTGGTCGGGACCTACGCCGCCCAACGGCGCCCCGGCCAGCAGGTGAGCGGCTCCGTCAGCCCGCCGACCACCCAGGCGGGCAGCCAGCAGGTGGCCAAGGAGCTCGTGCGGGGCCGGCTGCTCGCCAGCCAGGGTCACGACGTGGCTGCGGCCAAGGTGTTCAGCCAGGTGCTGAGCGCCAGCCCGCGGCAGCCCGAGGCGCTGGCGTACGAGGGCTGGCTCCTGCGCCAGGCGGGGGTGGCCGGCCACAGCCAGAAGGTGGTGGACGAGGGGCGGGCCCTCGTGGCCCGGGCCGTGGCTGTCGACCCCTCGTATCCCGACGCCCACGTCTTCCTCGGCTACATGCTCCTGCAGGACGAGCACGATCCCTCCGGCGCCGTGGCCCAGTTCCGCCTGTTCCTCGGAGACCATCCGACCCCGGCCCTGGTCCGGCGGACGGCGCCGGCCATCGCCCAGGCCTACTCGGCGGTCCACCAGCCGGTCCCGGCCCAGGTGGCTGGCGCCCTGTCCCAGAAGGCGCGGCCGGCCTCCTAGGCTCACCCACCATGGGCAGCGACACTTCCAGGACCGACGACGAGTGGAGGGCGGAGCTGGGGACGGCCCGCTACCACGTGCTGAGAGAGGGGGGGACCGAGCCGCCCGGGAGCGGCGAGTACGTGAAGGTCGCCCCGGACGGCACGTACCGGTGCGGGGCCTGCGGGGCCGAGCTGTTCGACGCTTCGGCGCAGTTCGAGTCGCACTGCGGATGGCCCAGCTTCACCGAGCCGGCGGCGGCCGACCACGTCGAGCTGCTCCCTGACAGGAGCCACGGCATGGTCCGCACCGAGGTGCGGTGCCGGCGGTGCGGGTCCCACCTCGGCCACGTCTTCGACGACGGCCCGGGCCCGACCGGCCAGCGCTGGTGCATCAACTCGCTCGCCCTGGCGCTGGACGGCGCCGGCACCCCCGAGAGCTGAACTGCCCCGCCGCCTGCTCGCCGGGCACCGCCTGGCCCCTTGGGCCGGGCTGGCCGCCGGCTGGGCTCAGACGACCACCGCGCAGGCGTCGTCTCCCCGGGCCCGCGAGGACATGGTGACGGGGACCGGGGACCCGTAGAGGCCGGCCAGCATGCCCCGCACCATGCCCCGGTCGACGGCGCACATGACAGGGTGGACGGCGGCGGTGTCGCCGAACGGGCAGTGGTCTGCCACCACCGACAGCGACGCCCCGCGGGCCTCGGCGTGGGCGCCGAAGCCGTGGGCGGTGAGGGCGTCGGCCACGGCCCGCAGCGCCGACCGCAGCGACCTCTGGCCGTCCCCCGGGGCCAGCTGGGCGGCCAGCGACCGGCCGTACCGCTCGCCCACGTCCTCGGCCATGCACTCGGCCTCGACCTGGTCGAGGAGGCGAAGGGCCTGGGCCAGGAGCATGACCAGCAGGTCGTCCCGGCGGGGGGGGAAGGCGAGGGGAGGGTCGGCCGCCCCGCCTGCCGGCACCCTGTAGCGCTTCGAGGGCCGGCCCGCTCCCGGGGCGGCGGCCACGGCCTCCGGCGGCCGCCCGACCGCCACCTCCAGGTAGCCCCCGGCAGCCAGCTTGTCCAGGTGGTGGCGGGCCACGTTGGGGTGGAGCTCGAAGCGCGCGGCCACCTCGGCGGCGGTGACGCCGTCGCCGTCGCGGGCGTGGAGGTAGATGTCGCGCCGGGTGGGGTCGCCGAACGCGGAGGTGACGGCGGCCACCATGGCCGAGAACTCCTCGGCGTCGACCTGCCGGCCGTCCGCCGGGGGCCGGGGTCGGGCTTGGCTGTCCACGTCGGTATTCTACCTATGGGGATAGGGGAAAACCCGATGTCCGTCCGGCCCGGCCCGTCCGGCCCGCCGGCCTCCCGAGTGCCCCGCCCGCTGACGTCCCGCTACTGCCCGTCCTCTCGTGCCCGGAGGTGCCCATGCCGCCCAGCGACGCCCAGCTGTTGGAGGTCCTCGGCGCGGTCGAGGACCCGGAGCTGCGGCGCCGGCTGGCCGATCTCGGGCTGGCGCGGTCGGTCCGGGCCCGGTGGGGGAAGGTGACGGCCACCGTGGCCCGAGCGGCCCCCTCCCACCCCCAGGAGGGCGAGCTGGTGAGGCGGGTGGAGGCTGCCCTTCGCGCCGTCCCGGGAGTGCGTGACGTCGGCGTGACCGTGGTCGACCTCGAGGACGGGGAGGCGATGGCCGTGGCCGAGCGGCTCCGCGCGGCGGCTGGTGGCGCCGGGAGTGCGACAGGCCCGGGGGCAGGGGCGGGCGCCGGGGCTGGGGCGGGCGCCGGAGCCCGCCTGGGGCACGAGGAGGGCAAGGCCAACCCGTTCATGCGCCCCGGCTCCCGCACCCGGGTCCTCGGGATCTCGTCCGGCAAGGGCGGGGTCGGCAAGTCGTCGGTGACGGTCAACCTGGCCATTGCCCTCTCCCGGACGGGCCGTGACGTGGCCATCCTGGACGCCGACGTCTACGGCTTCTCGGTGCCCCGGATGCTCGGCGTGGACCGGGCTCCCATGGCGGTCGGCGACCTGATCATCCCCCCCGTCGCCCATGGCGTCCGGTGCCTCTCCACCGGCTTCTTCGTCGGGGACGACACGCCGGTGATCTGGCGGGGGCCGATGCTCCACAAGGCGCTGGAGCAGTTCCTGGCCGACGCCCACTGGGGGGACCCGGACCTGCTGCTGATCGACATGCCTCCTGGCACGGGGGACGTGGCCCTGTCGCTGGCTCAGTACCTGCCGCGCTCCGAGGTGCTCGTGGTGACCACCCCCCAGGCGGCCGCCCAGCGGGTGGCCCAGCGCAGCGCCTTGATGGCCAGGAAGCTCAAGCTCCCGGTTCGGGGCGTGATCGAGAACATGTCCTGGTTCACCGGGGAGGACGGGCGGCGGTACGAGCTGTTCGGGTCGGGCGGCGGCCAGGCGCTGGCCGAGTCCCTGGAGGTCCCCCTGATCGGGCAGGTGCCTCTGGTCCCCGCCCTCCGGGTGGGAGGGGACGAGGGGCTGCCGGTCACGGTGAGCGACCCGGGCGGCGAGGCGTCGCTGGCCTTTGGCGCGCTGGCGGAGCGAGTCGAGGCCATGGGGCCGGCCCGGGTCTACCGCTCGGAGCTGACCGTCCGGAGCTGACAGGCGGGGCTGACCGTCCGGAGCTGGGCTGACGGGCGGGGCTGACGGGGCGGGGCTGACGGGCGGGCGGTGGTCAGCCGGGGTGGAGGCCCACCGGGAGCTGGTCCGCCGGCCAGCTCAGCAGGGCCACGGCCTGGGCGCACGCGAACCTGTCGGTCATGCCGGCCACGTAGGCGACGGCCCGGCGTACCGTCCCGGCGGCGCCGGGCGGGAGGCCGCCGCCGTCGGGCAGGACCTGGGGGTGGTCGGCGTAATGCTCGACCAGGGCCCGGAGCACCGCCTTGACCGCACGGGACTGCTCCCACGACGCGGGCCGGAGGTAGATCCGCTCGTAGTCGAACCGCCGCAGCTCGCCGAGGGCCTCGGCCATCCCGGGACTCAGCCCGACCATCCCGGTGCGCCTGGTGGTCTGGACCACGTCGGCGACGAACGCCCGGAGCTGCTGGCTGCGGGTCTGCCCGCACCGCTGCACGACCACCCCGGGCAGGTCGTCGAGGGTGACGAGCCCGGCCCGGGCGGCGTCCTCCAGGTCGTGGGCGGTGTACGCCAGGCGGTCGGCGATCGCGATCGCCTCGCCCTCGGGGGTGGCGGGGGCGGGCCGGGACCAGGAGTGGTTGCGGATCCCGTCCAGGGTCTCGGCGCACAGGTTGAGCGGGGCCGCGGTGACGTCCGCACCCCAGACGGCGTGGTCGAACCCCTCGGCCAGGAATGGCGAGAGGGCATCCTCGCTGGCGTGGCCCCCCGGGCCGTGACCGCAGTCGTGGCCGAGGGCCATGGCCTCGGACAGGGCCACGTTGAGCCGGCAGGCGCGGCTGATGGCCGTCGCCACCTGGGCCACCTCCAGCGCGTGGGTGAGCCGGGTGCGCTGGTGGTCGTCGGGGAAGATGAACACCTGGGTCTTGCCCGCCAGCCGGCGGAACGCCGTCGAGTGCAGGATCCGGTCCCGGTCCCGCTCGAAGCAGGTGCGCCAGGGGTCCGGCTCCTCGGGCTGGGCCCTGTTCCCGGCGCCGCCGGCCCGGGTGGCTCCCTCGACGAGCTGGGCGGCCTCGGCCGCCTCACGTGCCTCCCGGTCGAAGATGGCGAGGGGCCCGATGGCGGCCCGGCTGTCCTCGTGGGCGAGGCGCAGCCCGTCCACGGGCGCCATGTGGCCCTCCATGGTGGCCTCCCACCGCCGGGCCCGCTCCGTCGACCTCGCCTCCGCTGTCATCACCCCCAGTCTGGCCCCTCCCTGTGACAAGCGGGTACGACGGACCGAGGCGTGGTTGACTGCACCGATGGATAGCGACGCCTTCCTGTCCCATCTGGTGGCCGACGGCGAGCGGCTGGCCGTTGCTGCCGGCGGGAACCTCGATGCGCAGGTGCCATCTTGCCCCGGGTGGACGGTACGAGACCTGGTGGCACACGCCGGCCGGGTCTTCGGCCAGAAGGCGGCCACCGTCCGCAGTGGGGAGCTCTCGGTGCCCGAGACGGGATGGCCCGCTCCAGAGGCGCCCGAGGGTCCCGAGCCGGTCCTGCTCGCCTGGTACCGGGGGCAGCTCGGCGACGTGGTCGAGGTGCTCCGCTCGACGGCCCCGGACCGCCCGGCGTGGAGCTGGTACCCGCAGGCCGCGACGGTCGGGTTCTGGTGCAGGCGGATGGCGCAGGAGGCCGTGATCCACCGGGTGGACGCCGAGCTCGCCCGGGGCCGGCCCGGACCGGTCGACCCCGACCTGGCCCTGGACGGCATCGACGAGGTCCTGGCCGTGTTCCTCGTGCCCCGATCGCTGGACGGGGACCCGCCCCCGGGCGGACGGGGAGGGAGAGTGGTCGTCCGGTCCGGGGGGCGGGCCTGGCTCGTGACCCTCGGAGCCGACCGGATCAGCCTGTCCGAGGGACTGCCGGAGGCCGGCGCGGAAGCCGCCGACGCCACCGTGTCGGGACCTGCGGATCAGGTCCTTCTGTGGCTGTGGGGCCGGGCCCCCGATGCGGCTGTGGATCTGGCGGGCGAGGGGGAGGCGGTAGAGGCCCTGCGCCGGCAGGTGGCCCGGGCCACCTAGGCGGTGGCGCCCTCGCCTGGCCTGCCCTCCGGCCCGCCCGACCGGCCCAGCCCGCCGGCCCGGTCGGCCGGGGGCCCGGGCGCCCCC
>JBOGGR010000063.1:0-3646 GCA_050744025.1 Acidimicrobiales bacterium | reverse complement strand
CCCCGGCCCCGGCTCCGCCGGCCCCTGCCGCCCCTGCCGCCCCGGCTCCGGCCGGCCGGGCCGTGTCGATGCGGCCGAAGCAGAGGGGCCGCCCGGTGTCGGCCAGGAGGGCGACCCGGCGGGCCAGGGCCCACTCGAGGTCGGGGTCGCCGGACTCGCCGAGGAGCCGGGTCGTCCGCTCCCGCATCCTGGCCAGCTCGGCGTAGGCGCGGTCGATGTGCGCCTGCTCCCTCGCGAGCTCTGGGTCGATCGCCACTGCCTCACCTCCAAGGGTCGCCGGCAAGACGGGGCCGGGCCCGGGCCCGGGAGCGCCCAGCGGAGCCCGCGGCCTCGGCGGGGCTCCCAGCGGAGGCCCCCAGCGGAGCCACACCAAGGCGGGCTGCCTGGGCGCTCGCCCCAGGGTCGCTCACAGGACCGGTCCGGGCGGGCGGTCCTGGCGGAGCGGGACGAGCACCGTACCACAGGGCCGGTACGCTGCCCTCGAAATGGCGCCACGGCCGGCCCCCATCGCCATCGTCGGGCCTACGGCATCGGGGAAGTCGGCCCTGGCCCTGGAGCTGGCCCGGCGCCACCCGGGGACCGAGATCGTCTCGGTCGACTCCATGGTCGTGTACCGGGGCATGGACGTCGGCACTGCCAAGCCGACCCCGGCGGAGCGGGCCGAGGTCCCCCACCACCTCCTCGACCTGGCCGACCCGTCCGAGGGCTTCTCGGTCCAGCGCTTCCAGGAGGCCGCCCGTACGGCCCTCGAAGGCATCGGGGCCCGAGGCCGTGTCGCGCTCCTCGTTGGCGGAACAGGTCTCTACCTGCGTTGCGTCGTCGACCCACTAACGCTCCCCGGTCGCTGGCCGGAGCTGGCCGCGGCGCTCGACCGGGAGGCCGACGGGCCGGGCGGGACCCCCGGCCTCCACGCCCGTCTCGCAGGGCTCGACCCCGCCGCGGCCGCCCGCATCCTGCCCAACAACCGCCGCCGCGTCGTCCGGGCCCTGGAGGTGACGCTCGGCAGCGGCCGGCCGTTCTCCTCGTACGGCCCGGGCCTCTCCACCTACGGCCGGACGCCGGTGCGAATGGTCGGCCTCCGGCTCCCCCGACCGCTCCTCGACCGCCGCATAGCCGCTCGCGTCGCCGCCCAGCTGGAGGCGGGCTGGCTGGACGAGGTGCGCGGGCTGGCGGTCCGCCCTGCGGGCTTGTCCCGCACGGCCCGCCAGGCGCTCGGCTACCGCGAGCTGCTGGCCCACGTAGAGGACGGCGTGCCCCTGGACCAGGCCGTCGAGGAGATCGTGCGCCGGACCCGGGCCTTCGCCAGGCGCCAGGAGGCGTGGTTCCGACGGGACCCCCGGATCACCTGGGCCGACGTCCCGGGCGGCGACCCCGGCAATGCTCTCGCCATGGTGGAGGCAGTGCTGGGAGACTGGGAGCGGTGGACCTGCTGAATCACTCGGCCAACCTGCGCCTCATCAAGTACCACGGCCTCGGCAACGACTTCCTCCTGCTCGACCGGCTGGAGCCCGGGCCGCCGGTGACCGGGGAGACGGTGCGCGCCGCCTGCGACCGGCGCCGGGGCATCGGCGCCGACGGGCTCATCGTGGTGCTCCCCGGCTCCGGAGGGGCCGACCTGGCGATGGAGCTCTACAACGCGGACGGCAGCCGAGCGGAGATGAGCGGCAACGGCATCCGCTGCCTCGCCCTCTTCGCCCACCAGGCCGGGTTGGTGGACGGCCGGAGCTTCGTGGTGGCGACCGACGCCGGGCCCCGCTCGGTCAGCATCGTGGCCGGCGGGGGGCCCGGACCGGCCCTGGTGAGCGTCGACATGGGGGAGGTGCGGGTCGGGCCCGCCGACGAGCAGGTGAGGGTCGCCGGCGGTGCCGGCGGTTCCGTGGGTGCGGGCAGGGCGGGCGGTGCCCGGGCCTGGCGGGGGCGCCTGGTGGACGCCGGCAACCCCCACCTGGTCCTGGTCGAGGACGACCTCGAGCACCTGGCCCTTGACGACCTGGGCCCCGCGCTCGAGGCGTTCCGCCCCGGGGGCGTCAACGTGGAGTGGGTGAGGCCGGGCCCGGGACCGGACGAGCTGGACCTCAGGGTGTGGGAGCGGGGGGCCGGGGCCACGCTGGCGTGTGGCACCGGGTCGGCGGCAGCGGCGGCGGCGGCCATCGCCATGGGGCTCGTCCCGGGGCCGGGGGTCACGGTCCGGAATCCCGGAGGGCCGCTGGAGGCCGCCTGCACGGGCGGCCGCGTCGTGCTCACCGGGCCGGCCGAGCGCATCGGCACCGCCGAGATCGACCGGGGGCAGCCATGACAGGGCGGCGCGGAGCCTGGCGCGGAGCCTGGCGCGGAGGCTGGCACCGAGGCGGGCGGCCGTGAGCCTCATCGAGCGCAGCTTTCGGGAGCGCATCGTGCTCGTCGGCGTGGCCATCCCGCCGGTCGGGCTGGACGAGGCGGAGGCCGGCATCGACGAGCTGGCCCGGCTGGTGGACACCGCCGGCGCCGACGAGGCGGCCCGGGTGCTCCAGCGCCGGGATCGTCCCGACCCGGCCACCTACGTCGGCAAGGGGAAGGCGGCCGAGCTGCACGAGCTGTCGGAGGCGGTGGATGCCGACACCGTGGTCTTCGACGACGAGCTCACCCCGGCCCAGCAGCGCAACCTGGAGAAGATACTGGGCCGCACTGCGATCGACCGCACCGCTGTCATTCTGGACATCTTCGCCCAGAACGCCCACACCCAGGAGGGCATGGCCCAGGTCGAGCTGGCGCTGCTCCGCTACCGGCTGCCCCGCCTGCGGGGCAAGGGGAAGGCCCTGTCGCAGCAGGCCGGCCGGATCGGCACCAGGGGGCCGGGCGAGACCCAGCTCGAGGTGGACCGTCGGCGGCTGGTGCGGCGCATGACCAAGCTCGAGGCCGACCTCCGGCGGCTGGACAAGACCCGGCACACCCAGCGCAAGGCTCGCCACCGCTCCCGGCTGCGCACCGTCTCGTTGGTCGGCTACACGAACTCGGGCAAGTCGACGATGCTCAACCGTCTCACCGACGCAGCGGTCCTGGTCGAGGACCGGCTGTTCGCCACGCTCGATCCGAGGACGCGGCGCCTCGACCTGCCCGGGGGGGAGCAGGTGCTGGTCTCGGACACGGTCGGCTTCGTGCGCAAGCTCCCCCACGAGCTGGTCGAGGCGTTCCGCTCCACGTTGGAGGTGGTGTCGGAGTCCGACCTCCTGATCCACATGGTCGACGCCGCCGCCCCTGACGCCGAGGGCCAGATCGAGGCCGTGCGCACGGTGCTGGCCGAGATCGGCGCCTCCGACGTGCCCGAGCTGCTGGCCTTCAACAAGGTCGACCGGCTGGTCGGGGGAACCGGCGCGCTCCCGGGCCCCCGCCCCGGCTCGGTGGCGGTCTCGGCCCTCACCGGGGCGGGGATGGACGAGCTGTTGGTGGCGATGACCGACCGCTTGAGGGCACTGGACAGCATCGTCGAGCTGGTCGTGCCGTACGCCCGGGGCGACGTGGTGGCATCGGTGCACCGGGAGGGGGAGGTTCTGGTCGAAGCGCACGAGGAGGCGGGGACTCGCCTGCGGGCCCGTCTGGACACGGCCGCCCTGGCCCGGCTGCGGCCGTTCGTGGTCGGGAGGGACGGGGCGGTGGGCGAGGGGGGGGC
>JBOGGR010000062.1:0-3396 GCA_050744025.1 Acidimicrobiales bacterium | reverse complement strand
GGAGGGGGTCTCGACCCAGACCATGGCAGTTTCGGGGCGCCAGGCGGCCTCGAGGGCCCGCGGGTCGTCCAGCGCGACCGGGGTGAAGGCGAGCCCGGCGCCGGCGTGGACCCCGGCCACGAGGCGGTACGTGCCCCCGTAGGCGTCGTCGGGGACGATCACGTGCTGGCCCGGCGCGAGGAGGCGCAGCACGGCGTCCTCGGCTGCCAGCCCGCTGGCGAAGGCCAGCCCGTGGGCGGCCCCCTCCAGCGATGCCAGGCATTCCTGGAGGGCCGTGCGGGTCGGGTTCCCGGTGCGGCTGTACTCGTAGCCCCGGTTGCGCCCCACCGCCTCCTGGGCGTAGGTCGACGTCTGGTAGATGGGCGTGACGACGGCGCCCGTCAGCGGGTCTGGCTCCTGGCCGGCGTGGATCGCCCGCGTCTCGAAGCCGTAGGAGCCGTTAGAGGATGAATGGCCTTCGGCGCTCCCCGGGCCCTGTGCCCGCTCCCGCCGGTGCTCCGGCGCCGGGCCGCCTTCGTCCCTCACGCCGGGCCCTCGCGGGGGGCCGGGGCGCCCTCGCGGGCCGCGGCGCCCGCCCGGGACAGGTACTCGAGGAGGTCGGAGCGGGTGAGGATGCCCACCGGGTGGCCGCCGTCCAGCACGAGCAGGGCGGGCGCCCCTTCCAAGCGGGTGGCGGCCCTGTCCACGGTGTCGCCCGTCCCGACGGTCGGCAGCGGCGGCTCCATCACCTGGCTCACGGGGGCGTCGAGGACGGCGGCGTCGGCGAACGCGGACCCGAGGAGGTGGCGGTCGCTCACGGCCCCCACCACCTCGGCCACGGCGAGGGGCGGCTCGGCCTGGAGCACGGGGAGCTGGGACACCCCGTACTCCTCCAGGACGGCGATGGCGCTCCGCACGGGCTCCTCGGGATGGATGTGGACGAGGGGCGGCAGGGGGCCCCGCTTGCGGCGCAGGACCTCGCCTATCGTGCGCCCCCCGGCCCGGATGAACCCGAAGTCGGCCATCCACTCGTCACTGTAGAGCTTGGACAGGTAGCCCCGTCCGGAGTCGGGCAGGAGGACCACGACCACGGCGTCGGGCCCCAGCTCCCGCCCGACCTGGAGGGCGGCCCACACCGCGGTCCCGCACGACCCCCCGGCGAGGATGCCCTCCTCCCGGGTCATCCTCCTCGCCGTCAGGAACGAGTCCCGGTCGCTCACCGTCACCACCCGGTCGACCACCGAGGGGTCGTAGGTCCCGGGCCAGAAGTCCTCGCCGATCCCCTCGACCAGGTAGGGCCGCCCGCTCCCCCCCGAGTAGACGGACCCCTCAGGGTCGGCCCCCACGACCTGGACCCTCGGGTCCCGCGACTTGAGGTAGCGGCCCACGCCCGAGATCGTGCCCCCGGTCCCGATGCCGGCGACGAAATGCGTGATGCTGCCGTTGGTCTGCTCCCACAGCTCCGGCCCGGTGGTCGCCTCGTGTGATCCGGGGTTGGCCGGGTTGCGGTACTGGTTGGGCTGGAACGCGCCGGGGATCTCCTTCTCGAGCCGGTTCGCCACCGAGTAGTAGGAGTCGGGGTGGTCGGGGGCGACGGTGGTCGGGCACACCACGACCTCGGCCCCGAAGGCGCGCAGTAGCTGCACCTTCTCGGCCGAGATCTTGTCCGGCATCGTGAACACGCACCGGTAGCGGCGGCGGGCGGCGACCAGGGCCAGGCCGACCCCCGTGTTGCCCGAGGTCGGCTCCACGATGGTGCCGCCCGGCCCCAGCCGGCCGGCCGCCTCCGCCGCCTCGACCATGGCCAGTGCGGGGCGGTCCTTCACGCTCCCGCCCGGGTTCAGGTACTCGAGCTTGGCCAGCAGGTGGCAGGACAGGTGGCGGGCGGTGCGGTCCAGGCGGACCAGCGGCGTGCGACCGACCAGGTCGAGGACGGATGAGGCGGCGTGGAGGGCCGGCCCGGTGCTGATCCTCTTCACGTCGACGCCGGCCACGGTGACCGGCTCGTCGGTGTAGAGGGTCACCGGCAGGCCGGCGTCGTGGAGGGCGGCCGCCACCTCGGCGGCCGCCTCGGCCGCCGCCGGGGCCGGGCCGAGGACACCCACCTGGCGGGGGATGCGGGCCCGCAGGTCGGCGACCACGTCTGGGGGGACGCGGCCGGCGGCGGATGCCTCGATGTGGACCCGGTGGAGGGCCCGCTCGGCCAGCTGGGGAGGGGGGGCGCCGTCGCCCACCACGACGAGGATGTCCACAGGCAGGCGAGCCTAAAGCCTCGGCCGGCGCCCGGTAGTCGTGGGGGAGCGCCGGGCCTCCGTGGCCCCGCCCAGGCCGAGGTGATAGCAGTTCGCGTCGCAGGACGACCAAAACTGCTATCACCTCGCCCGGAGGGCGCCCCCGCCGGGGCCCGCCGGCCCCTGCCGGCCCACGTGGCCCCCCTGGCTGGCTGCGGAGAGGGCGTCCCCCCTGCCAGGATTGGCAGGGTGGGGAGGAGGACCTGGCTGCTGTTCGCCCTCATGGCCGTGCTCTGGGGCGTCCCGTACCTCTTCATCAAGATCGCCGTGGCGGAGGTCTCCCCGGTGATCGTCGTCTTCGTCCGGACCGCCCTGGCGGCCCTGGTCCTCTCCCCGGTGGCCGTCCGCCGGGGTGCCATGGCCGGCCTGCGGGCACGCCTCGGCTGGGTGGTGGTCCTCGCCGTTGTGGAGGTGGCCGGGCCGTTCCTCCTGATCAGCTTCGGCGAGCAGCGCATCCCCTCGTCGCTCTCTGGCCTATTGATCGCCGCGGAGCCGCTCTTCGTGGCCGTCCTGGCCCTGCGTTTCGACGCCAGCGAGCGGGTCCGGGGCCTGCGCCTGGCCGGCCTTCTGGTCGGCCTGGCCGGGGTGGTCTGCCTCCTCGGCCTGGACGTCGGCCTGGATCCCGCCGTGCTGGTCGGGGCCATCATGGTGCTGGTGGCGACGCTCGGCTACGCCGGCGGGGCCCTGATCGTGAAGCACCGCTTCGCCGGCGTGCCCCCGCTGGGGGTGGCCACGGCCATGCTCCTCGTCACATCGGTCGCTCTCCTGCCGGCCGCCGTGCTCACCGCCCCGGGCCGGCTGCCCTCGGGGGCGGTGATCGGGTCGCTCGCTGTGCTCGGCGTGGCCTGCACGGCTGTCGCCTACCTCGGCTATTTCGCGCTGATCGCCCGGGCGGGGGCCGGGCGGGCCGCGGTCGTCACCTACCTCAACCCGGCCATCGCCGTCGGCCTCGGGGTGGCCGTGCTGGGAGAGCCGTTCACGGGTGCGACCCTCGCCGGCTTCCTGCTCGTCATCGCCGGGTCGTGGCTTTCGACCGGCGGGCGCCTGCCCCCTCGGCTGGGCCGGGGCGGGGCCCGGGCCCGGCGTGGGCCGCAGCCGCTCCAGCCGGGAGGCCGGGGGCCGGAGG
>JBOGGR010000061.1:0-6361 GCA_050744025.1 Acidimicrobiales bacterium | reverse complement strand
GGGCGGCGACGGGGGTCGGGCCGGGGGCGGCGACGGGGGACGGGGCGGGGCTGGGGGCCGGCGGGCCGGCGGCCGAGGTCAGGGACGCGCCGTACTGCTACCAGTGCGGGAACGCCATGCAGCGGGCCGGCGCCTGCTACGTCTGCGCCACCTGCGGGACCACGAGCGGCTGCTCGTGAGCGGGCGGCTCGTGAGCGGGCGGCTGGGCGGGCGGCTCGTGAGCGGGCGGCTCTGGGCGGCGGCTGGGCGGGCGGCTCGTGAGCGGGCGGCTGGGCGGGCGCGAGGTCAGGCGCTCACGTACGGGAGGTCCAGGGTCGCCCTGCTCCCGTTCCAGGTGAGCGTGAACTGCCAGCAGCCCGGGCTCGGGACGTCGTCGATGGAGGGGTAGATGAACCCGGGCGAGGAGTCGTCCGGGAAGCTCATCGTGACCACGGGACGGCTCGAGCCGACCGGGTGGGCCGTGACGTGGAGCGGCTGTCCCCCGCGAGGCTGGCGCACCACCCAGAGGATCTTGTTGCTCGTCCCGGCCACCAGCGGGTCGGAGAAGAGGAACCCCACGGCGTTGCCCTCCTCCGAGAGGGCGTAGCGAAGCTCGGTGGGCGGGTGGGCGCTGGCGGTCCACGAGGGCGGATGGCCCCGGCGAAGGGGTGTGCTCCCGCAGCCGGGAACGACCGTGGTCGGCGATGCGACCGTGGCCGGCGATGCGACCGTGGTCGACGTCCTCACCGACGCCGGGCCGGCTGTCCCTGTGCAGGCGGCCCCCGCCACGGCCACCGCTGCCAGGGCAACAGCTCGTCGCAGCCCCTGGAGCACGCGACCCATGCAAGACCGGATGATTCCCTGGGTCAAGGCCCCCCCGCCGTCCTGGGTCACCCCGGCCCCGGGCCGCGCCTCCCACCACGGGGCCGGGGGCGGGGGGCGGGCCGAGGTGATAGCGGTTCGCGTCGTAGGACGACCAAAAGTGCTATCACCTCGCCCGGCGGCGGGGGCTGGCCCCGGCCCCGCCTCCCGGGCCCCGCCTCCCGACCCCGGGCCCCGCCTTCCGGCCCGGGCCCCCGGCCTCACCCGGGGGACCCGGCCCTGCTCGGGCCCTAGTCGAGGCCCAGGGTGAAGGTCGGCTTGGGCGAGGTGGCGCCGGCCTGGCGCCCGTCGCCGAGCCGGCGGACGGCGGTCCCCGTCGCCAGGAACTCGGTGGCGTGCTCGCCCCACACGTGGTTGTACACGCCGACGCTCACGCCCACGATCCCCGTCGCCCTGGCCTCGGCGGCCTCGGTCTGCATCCGGGCCAGCGCCAGCTCGCGGGCTTCGTAGATCCCCTGGGTGAAGATGGTCATCTCCTGGTTCTGGCCCACCTGGCGCAGCGACTGGAGAGCCGACTGGTGGGCGATGTGGTAGACGCAGGTGCCGAGGACGAAGGCGACCGGCACCGCCCCCCCGGCAAGCAGGCGGAAGAAGTCCTGCGCCGACAGGTCCGACGTGAATGCCCGCCCGTCCGGCGTCCGGTGGGCCCCCCCGCCGGCCACGGCCCTCACGGCCGTGCCGGTGGCGATGAACTCGAGCACGTCCTGTCCCCAGACGTAGGACTGCATCCGCAGCGAGACGCCGACGATGCCGTCGGCCCCGAGCTGCTCCGCCTCGGCCTGCATGCGGCTCATGGCCCGCTCCCGCGCGTTGTACATGGCCTGGGTGAGGGTCTGGAGCTCCTGGTTCTGCCCCCAGCGGGCCACCTGCAGGCCGATGTGGTAGATGGACGACCCGACCACGAACCCGAGCGGCTCGAACTCCGCCTCGCCGAGCAGCACGTACTCCGACACCGACAGGTCCGAGGTGAAGACCCCGGCGGGGTCAGCTCCTGCCGTGTGGGCGAGCCGGCCTCCTGCCGCCTCGGGCTCCCAGTCGGCCCCGGCGGCGACGGTGTCCTTCCCGAACAACGGCATGCTGCCTCCTCGCTCCACGCCCAGCTCCACCCCCCGGCCGGGCCGTCCCCCGGACCAGAGCCGTCCCCCGGACCAGAGCCGTCCCCGGACCAGAGCCGTCCCCGGACCAGAGCCGTCCCCGGACCAGAGCCGCCCCCGGACCAGAGCCGTCCCCGGACCAGAGCCGTCCCCGGACCAGAGCCGTCCCCGGACCAGAGCCGTCCCCGGACCAGAGCCGTCCCCGGACCAGTTGCCGGACGAGGGACGTAGCATAGTCCAGGGTCAGCGTCTCTCCGTGAACCGGGGCGGCACGGCGGACGTCAGGTAGGTGATGGACGAATCCAGGCCACCGGACGGACCGACGGAGACGGGCCTGCTCTCCGACCGGGACCTGGTGACCCGGGTCGCCGGCGGCGACCGGGACGCCTTCACCGCCCTCTACGACCGCCACACCCCGTGGATCGTGGGCCGCCTCTCCCGCCGGGTGGCCGACCCGGGCCTGGTCGACGAGGTCGTCCAGGATGCCTTCCTCGCCCTGTGGCGGCGAGCCGGGAGCTACCGGGGGGAGGGGGAGGTCCCGGCCTGGCTGTGGAGGATCGCCATGCACCGCCTGGTGGACGTCCTCCGGCGGGAGGGCCGGCCAGCCAGGCTGCCTCCCCAGACTGGGCCCGTGGCCCCGGTCGAGGAGCGCATCCTCCTCGCCTCGGAGGCGGGGGAGCTGGCCGGGGCGTTCCTCACGTTGAGCCCCGAGCTGCGGGCCGTCCTGCAGGCCACCGTGCTCGACGGCCTGAGCGTGCGGGAGGCCAGCCGGCTGCTCGGCATCCCGCCCGGGACGGTCAAGAGCCGGGCGCACCGGGCCCGGGCCCAGCTCCGGGGGGCGCTCGCATGACCCCGGGGCGCTCGCATGACCCCGGGGACCGACGACGACTGGAGAGGAGGAATGGCCCATGCTGAACAATGACCGCGACCTCGCCCCCGGCTGGCACGCCGGGGTGGACGACCTGGCCAGGTGGGTGGCCGGCACCCTGGACGAGGCTCGAGCCTGGTCCATCGAGGCCCATGTGCCCGGCTGCGCCACCTGCCGGGGACGCCTGGCGCCGCTCGTGGACGGGCCGCGCCTGGAGGCCGGCCGGCGACGCCTGCTGGCCGAGCTGGACGCCCCCGTCCCAGGCCTGGTGGAGCGGGTGCTCGGGCGCCTGGGGGCCCCGGCCCACCTGGCCCGGCTGGTGGTGGTGACCCCTGCTCTCCGGGGGTCGTGGCTGGTCGGGCTGTGCCTGACCCTGGCCGTCTCCGTCGGCCTGGCCCAGGCGGCGTCGGCCGGGACGCGCCCGTGGCACGGCACCCTGGTCTTCCTGACCCTGGCCCCCCTCCTGCCCCTGGCCGGCGTCGCGCTGGCCTTCGGGCCCAGGGGCGACCCCACGTACCCGGTGGCCCTGGCTGCCCCGTTCCCCTGGTTCCGCCTGGTGCTCCTGCGGTCCCTGGCCGTGACCGCGACCTCGGTGCTCCTGGTGGCGGTGGGCGCGGCCCTGCTGCCCCACGTGGCCTGGGGCATGGCCGCCCTGCTCCCGTCCCTGGCCCTCGTGGCGATCGCGCTGGCCCTCTCGACCGCCGTGAGCCCGGCCCTCTCCACGGGCATCCCGATCGCCGCCTGGCTGGCTGCCCTCTGGGGCCCGGTGGCCGCGTCCGACGGGAAGGCCCTGGTCGTCGCGCACCCCGGCCTGCAGGTGGTGGCGGTCGTCGTCCTCGCCCTGGCCGCGGGGTCCTGGTGGGCCCGGCGGCAGCACCTGGAGGGCCGGCCCGCCTCGGCTCGCGGAGAGGCGGGCTCTCGATGAGGGCGAGCCCCGCTGCTCCCGCAACGACCGTGTGGGCGGAGGGCCTGCGCCGCTCCTACGGGCGTCTCGGCCCCCGGGCCACCGTGGCCCTGGACGGGGTCGACCTCTCCGTCGGGGCCGGGGTGACCGGGCTCCTTGGGCCGAACGGCGCCGGCAAGACCACTCTCCTCGACATCCTGGCCACCGTCGCCTCGCCCGACGCAGGGAGCCTGCGGATCCTCGGCCGGGACCCCGCCCGGGCGGAGGAACGCGTCCAGATCCGCCGCCGGCTCGGCTACCTCCCCCAGGAGCCCGGCTTCCACCGTCACTTCAGCGCCTTCGAGTTCGTGGACTACGTGGCCATCCTGAAGGAGATGGTCGACCACCGGGCCCGCCACGAGGAGGTCCGCCGGGTGCTGGAGGCGGTGGGCCTGGAGCGGGTCGCCTCCCGCAAGGTCAAGGCCCTCTCTGGCGGCATGCGCCAGCGCCTCGGCCTGGCCCAGGCCCTCCTCGGCGATCCTCGGCTGCTCGTGCTGGACGAGCCGACGGCGGGCCTCGACCCGGAGCAGCGCCTGCGCTTCCGGGAGGTCGTCTCGGACCTGGGCGAAGGCCGCACCGTGGTCCTGTCCACCCACCAGGCCGAGGACGTGGCCGCCCTGTGCCAGCGCGTGGTCGTCCTCGACGGGGGGCGGACCCGCTTCGATGGCCCCCCCGGTGCGCTTGCCGACACAGCGAGGGGCCGGGTCTGGTGGGCCGAGCGCCGCCATCCCGAGGCCGCGATGGCCTGGCGGGACGGTGACGGCCGCTGGCGTCACGTCGGTGACATGCCGCCGGCGGGGGCCGTCGAGCCGGTCGAGCCGAGCGTGGCCGACGGCTACCTGCTGCTCCTCGGCCGCCCGGCGGAGGACGCCCCCGGTCCCTCTCCCATGACGCCCAGGCTGGAGCACCGGTGACCGCCACCCTCAGCTTGCCTCTCGCACTGCGCCGCCGCTCGGCCCCGTCTGCGGTCTGGGCTCTTTCCAGGAATGAGGGTGGGCGCATGTTGCGTCATCCGGCCACTCTCGTCGGCCTTGCCGTGAGCCTCGCCCTCGTCGGCGCCCGGGCCTCTGGGGAGGTCCCGGTCCTGTTCCAGGCGGACGAGAGGATCACCGTCTCCCTGCTGCCCCTGGCCGGGCTCACGGTCGTGGTCGCGAACGTCGTCACCTTGCGGGCCCACCGGGACGGGGCCGAGGCTCACTTCGACGCCTTCCCCGTGAGCCCGGGCCAGCGGGTCGCGGCGTGGCTCCTGGCCCTGGCCTGGCCCACCGCCGCCGCCTGCGTCGCCGTCGGGATCGAGGTCGCCGGCCTGGCTCTCTCGGGCGGGGTCGGCACGCCTCGGGCAGCAGAGCTCGCCACCGGGCCGCTGGTGGTGGCACTCGGCGGGGTCCTGGGTGTGGCCCTGGGGGCCTGGGTGCGGTGGGCCCTGGCCGCACCCCTCGTGGCCCTGGGGCTGGCCATCCTCCAGGTGGACATGCTCGCCCCCGTCCCCACCGTCTCGTTCCCGGGTCGCCTCTCCTGGCTCGCCCCTGCCTTCAGCAACCCCGTGCCGGTGACCCCCCCGGCCCCCCTTGCCCTGGGCCGGCCAGGGGCCCACCTCGTCTGGCTGGGAGGCCTCGCCATCGCCCTCGCCGGGGTCGCCCTGTGGCGGCACCGCCGCCCTCGCCTGCTGGCCGTCGCCGCAGTGGGCCTGGCCGTGGCCGTGGCCGGCGGGGTGGTGGAGACGAGGCCCGTGCCGGAGTCGACCGTCGCCAGGATGGCCGGCCTCCTGGCCCACCCGGCCCGCCACCAGGTCTGCCGGGCCGTCGGGGGCGCGACGTTCTGCGCCTACCCGGCGTTCGCCCCCTGGGTCTCGCGCTGGGCGACGGCTGCCCTCGGCGTGATGCAGGGCGTTCCCGTCGGAGCCGCCGGCCACCACCTCGTCGTCCGCCAGCTGTGGCCGCTCGGATACGGCGCCGGGCCCTGGCTGCCGTCCGACGCCAGCAAGCAGATCGCCAAGCTGGCGAACCTGGTCTTCTTCGGCCCGGCCACCTTCGGGGCCTCGGCCTACGTCAGCACGTCCTGGGGCCGCCACGGCTCCCTCGGCCAGGATCAGCTCAGCCTGGCCCTCCAGGTGGCCCGCTTCGAGGTCGGCCTGCCGAACCACGACCCCCTCCCCGGCTGCTCCTCGTCCGGAGCCACCTCCACCCTTGCATCGGGCCAGGCCAGGGAGGCGGTGGCCCTTTGGCTGGCCGCCCAGGCCACTCCCGCCTCGGCCACGGCGCTGCGGGCGGCGGTGGCCGGCGCCTACGGCGACTCCCTCCCCACCCCGGCCACCCCCCGCGCCCCTTACGTGTCCTGGACGACCCAGGGGGCCGAGCTGGCCCTCGCCATGCTGGCCCTGCCCCACGCCCGGGTCGAGCAGGTGCTCGGCTCCCGCTGGGGGCGCTGGGTGGCCCCGACGACCACCTCGGCTCAGCTGGCCGCCGCCGTCGGCGTGGCCCTCCCGCCGAAGCCTGGCCCGCCCCCGCCCCCTCCGGCCTCTCTCGGAGTCACCTCCCAGACGGTCCAGGTCGCCCCGATCCGGTCGGCATGCTGAGCCGCCGCCCGCCCGCCGGC
>JBOGGR010000060.1:0-3412 GCA_050744025.1 Acidimicrobiales bacterium | reverse complement strand
GCCCCGGCACCAGCCCCCGCCGGCCCCGCCGCCACCGCCGGCCCCGCCCCCGCCCCGGTCCTGTGGCTCGGGCCGACCGTGCTGGGCTCGGCCGAGGTGACGAGCGCCCTGGCCGGCCTCCTGGCCGCGACCGAGGTGACGGCGCACCGCGCCAAAGAGCTGATGCGCGCCCTGCTCCCGCTCGACGTCGACGTGGCCGACCTCGGGATCGACACCGCCCTGGCCGCCTACCTGCTCGACCCGGCCGAGGCCGCGTACGACCTGGCCGAGCTGGCCAGCCGCTACGCCGGCATCGACGTGCGCCCCCCGGACGCCCCCCCGCCGGGCCAGCTGGCCCTCGACGAGCCCGAGGCCCCGGACGAGGCCGTCCAGGCCGGGCGCCGGGCCCTGGCCCTCACCCGCCTGGCCCCGGCCCTGCGCCAGGCGCTCGAGGCGAGGGCCCTGTCCGCCCTCTACGACGAGATCGAGCGACCGCTGGTCCGGGTCCTGGCCCGCATGGAGGTGGTGGGGGTGCGGGTCGACGTGGCCTACCTGCGCCGGCTGGTGGGCGCCCTCACCGAGGAGGCCGGCCAGCTCGACGCCCGCATCCAGGAGCTGGCCGGCCAGCCGTTCCTCGTCAACTCCACCCCCCAGCTCCGCCACATCCTCTACGACAAGCTCGGCCTCGTCCCCCACAAGCGGACCAAGACCGGCTATTCCACCGACGCCGCCTCGCTGGAGCGGCTGAGGGGCCAGCACCCGATCGTCGACGAGCTCCTGCGCTACCGGGAGGTGGAGAAGCTGCGCTCGACGTACGGGGAGAGCCTGCTGGCCGAGGTGGGGCCGGACGGCCGCATCCACGCCAGCTTCAACCAGACGGTGGCCCGCACCGGCCGGCTCTCCTCGGACCAGCCCAACCTCCACAACATCCCGGTCCGAAGCGTCGAGGGCCGCCAGTTCCGGCGGGCCTTCGTCCCGGCCGACGGGTGCGCGCTGCTCGTGGCCGACTACAACCAGATCGAGCTCAGGGTCATCGCCCACCTGGCCGAGGACCCCGGCCTGATCGGCGCCTTCGAGTCCGGCACGGACATCCACACGGCCACGGCGTCCCGGGTGTTCGGGGTGGACGCGGCGGGGGTGACCCCGGCCCAGCGGGCCAAGGCCAAGATGGTCTCCTACGGCCTGGCCTACGGGATGGAGTCGTACGGCCTGGCGCAGCGCCTCGGCATACCCGTCCCCGACGCCGAGGCAATCCTCGAGGCGTACTTCGAGGCCTTCCCCAATGTCTCGGCCTACATGGACCGCACCGTGGCCGAGGCCAGGGACAAGGGTTACACCGAGACCCTCTTCGGGCGGCGGCGCCAGATCCCCGAGCTGGCGTCGGGCAACTACCGCATCCGCCAGGCCGGCGAGCGCCAGGCCATGAACGCCGGGATCCAGGGCCTGGCCGCGGACGTCTTCAAGGTGGCCCTGGTCCGCCTGGACGCCTCGCTGGACGGCCTCGCCAGCCGCATCATCCTCCAGGTCCACGACGAGGTCATCGTCGAGGTCCCCCCCGATGAGCACGACAAGGCGGCGGAGCTCACCCTCCTGGCCATGCGCGGCGCCGCCAGCCTGCGGGTCCCCCTCGAGGTCAACCTCTCCTGGGGGGCGAGCTGGGCCGAGGCCAAGGGCTGACCGCACGCCTCCGGCCGAGGAAGCGAGGAATGGCCCCGCTCCCGCCTCCACGGGCTGCCCACTCCCGCCCCTCGTGCCCTTCCCGGGCCGGTGCCGGCCGGCGGCGATGGTAGGATCGCCCGCCGGTGGCGACCCAGCGGCCACCCTCCCACCCCGCCGGGGACCACAGGCGGGGCCGCCCGGAAAGAAGGCTACCTATCCCATGTCCGACCTCAACAGCGACCCGTCCGTGCCCACCGGGCCGTCCCCGGCCCCGGAGGGGTCGCCGGCACCTGCCCAGGCGCCCGCCGCCTCCCCGGCCGACGGCTCTCCGGCACCTGCTCCGGCGCCCCCCGCTTCGCCGGCCGCCGGCTCCCCGGCTCCCCTGCCCCCCCCGGGCCCCGGCGCGGAGGGCATGGGCACCTTCGACGAGGGTGGCCAGTACCACCCCCGCCAGGTGGTGGACGACGACCTGGGCGGGCTGTCCCTGGAGGAGGCGATCGACGGCACGATCGTCGAGTTCGACGACGGTGACATCGTCTCGGGCACGGTGGTGAAGGTCGACCAGGACGAGGTGCTGCTCGACATCGGGTTCAAGTCCGAGGGCGTGATCCCGGCCCGGGAGCTCTCCATCCGCCACGACGTCGACCCGGCTGAGATCGTCACCCTGGGCGAGCAGATCGAGGCCCTTGTCCTTCAGAAGGAGGACAAGGAGGGCCGCCTGGTCCTGTCCAAGAAGCGGGCCCAGTACGAGCGGGCCTGGGGCAAGATCGAGGCCATCAAGGCCGAGGAAGGAGTCGTCAAGGGCCCGGTCATCGAGGTCGTCAAGGGCGGCCTGATCCAGGACATCGGGCTGCGGGGCTTCCTGCCCGCGTCTCTCGTGGAGCTGCGGCGGGTCCGGGACCTGGCCCCCTACGTGGGCCGCACGATCGAGGCCAAGATCATCGAGCTGGACAAGAACCGCAACAACGTCGTGCTCTCCCGGAGGGCGTGGCTGGAGGAGACCCAGCGGGAGCAGCGGGAGGAGTTCCTCACCAACCTGAAGCCGGGCGAGAAGCGCCGGGGGACCGTGTCATCGGTGGTCAACTTCGGCGTGTTCGTGGACCTGGGCGGCATGGACGGTCTCGTCCACGTCTCGGAGCTCTCCTGGAAGCACGTCGACCACCCCTCGTCGGTGGTGGCGGTGGGCGACGAGATCGAGGTGCAGGTCCTCGACGTCGACCTGGACAAGGAACGGATCAGCCTGTCGCTGAAGGCCACCCAGACCGATCCCTGGCAGGAGTTCGCCAACGCCCACCTGGTGGGCGAGCTCGTGTACGGCCGGGTGACCAAGCTGGTGCCGTTCGGGGCCTTCGTGCAGGTGGGCGAGGGCATCGAGGGCCTGGTGCACATCTCGGAGATGGCTGCCCACCACGTGGACCTGCCCGAGCAGGTCGTCACCCCCGGCGAGGAGCTGTGGGTCAAGATCATCGACATCGACCTGCACCGGCGGCGGATCAGCCTGTCCATCAAGCAGGCCGCGGAGGGCGGCGAGGTGGCCGCCGAGTACCGGGAGGCGTTCGGGGAGCACGCCTACGACGAGCACGGCAACTACATAGGCGCCTTCGACTACACCGCCACCGACTTCACCCCCGAGACCGAGGCCCAGGCGGCCTGGGCGGCCGAGTACGCGGCCATGACCGCGGAGGCTGCCGGCGCCGGGACCGACGAGACCGCGGCCGCCGGCGATCGGGGTGCCGGCCCCGGCGCCGGCGGAGCCGCCCAGGCGCTCTCCGGG
>JBOGGR010000059.1:0-2247 GCA_050744025.1 Acidimicrobiales bacterium | reverse complement strand
TCCAGGGAAACCCGATGGCCGGCGTCGGCAAGCCGAAGTTGAAGCGAGGCCTCGCCAAAGTCATCCGAGACGACGAGCCAGCGGCGCGCCTCTTGGCGGCCGCCGCCAGCGTGGACCCCAGAGCCCGGTCCCCCTGGCCGGAGCGCGAAGGAGCGGGCCATCCCCATCGACTCGGCTCTAGAGACCGTGGTGGAGGCATATCTCGAGGACCGGGCCCGGCGCCTCCACCGTGGGAAGCGGCCCTCGCCCACCACGGCGCTCCTCGTAGACGTGAGAGGCCGACCCCTCAGCCCCCAGCAGGTCCGCTACCTGGTGGAGCGCCTGTACAGACGAGCTGGCCTTCGCTCCCGGGTGCCGCCCGGTGCTCTGGTGCACGCCCTTCGTCACACCTTTGCCACCCAGGCCCTGGAGGCCGGCACCACCAACCTGGTCGAGCTGCAAGCGCTCCTTGGCCACGAGTCGCTCGAGACCACGAGGCGCTACCTCGCCACCACCGCCCAAGGCCTTCGTGACGCTGATCGCGGCCATCCGTCCCAAGTGGCGCTGCGCGACCTCGTCGCACGGTCTTGAGGCTGGCCCGGCGGAGGCCGCGACCGGTCCGCCATCTCCGCCTGGGCCACCTGGTTCGACGAGGCTCCCCAGCTCGCTTGCCCGGCCGGGTGGTCAGTGGCCTCGCGCTCTACGGCGGAGGTGGGGTCAGCCCGGCGCTGCGGCTCTCGGCTCGCTCGGTCATGGCTACACGGTGGTCCTCGGGTGACGTTGCCCGGAGAGCTTCGAGGCGGCGCTGGAGGACGTCGAGGACCTCGAAGTCCTTCGGGCGGCCGGCGGCGAGCTTCGATCGAATCACATCAGCCAGTGAAGCCACCTTCAATTCAATGGTTGGCCGGTCACCTCCAAGAGGACCGCGTCACGAACGAGGTCCTCGTAGCCGTTGGTCCCCGAGGGCTGGAAGCTGAGATCGAGCTCCCCGAACTCGCAGACCAGGTTCCAGACCCCAGCTCGGGCCAGTGACGGCCCGTCGTGGGAGAAGGCAAGCCCGTCGGGGACGTCTGTGGTGCGAATCCGGGCGCCCAGGTCGTAGAGGGCGGCCGACAAGCGGTCCAGGTTCTCGCTGGTGGTGGCCGGTGTGAGGTCGATGTCGCGGGTCGGTCTCACCGGTGCTCGGTGCAGCTCGACGGCGAACCCGCCGATCACCACGAACTCGACGCCGTGACGGTTGAAGGCCGCCACGATGGCCATCGGGTCGAACATCTCAGGACCGGCCACGGTCAGTCGAAGGCCCTCCCCTAGCAGCGAGGTCTCGTTCCAGCTCGGCCCGATCCTCTGCCACACGAGCGCTTTGGTAGGAGTCCCACGCCTGGCGTGTTGAAGGAGGGCGGCGGGCCTCCATCTCGGCCAGCACGTCGTCGTGGTCGTCGTAGGGCTCGAGGTGCATGCGCAGCTCGAAGCCGGCCGCCTTCAACAGTTTGAGCAGGGTCGGCAGCGTGGCCTGACGGCGGTCGCTCTCGTACGCGGACACCATCGACGCCGGCACCCCGGCTCGGCGGGCCAGCTCGGCCTTGGTCAGCCCTGCTCGGTGGCGGGCGTAGCGCAACAGCCCGGCCCCCGCCGACGACCTCAGGCCCTCTGCCACATCTACGATTGTATGCGTCGACAGGCCGAAGACCATGCACTGATCGGCTTCGACCGAGGGGGTGCAGCCTCGGGAGAAAGCGTCAAGGGCGTCACGGGCCTAGTCCTCGCCGGTGGCGGCCGCCGTCCCGAGAGCGGCGATGGCCCGACCGATGCCTTCCCCAACGGGGGCCCGTGGCCCCTCGCCGGCGTGCCCTGTCCCCTGAGGCATCGTTCCCAGACCCGGTGAGGCCCACATGCGGGCCCTCGGCACCAGGAAGCCGAGCCGGCACACCCTTGCCGCCTACAGGCGTGACCTGCATGGGGTGGGCGCCCGTCTGGCCGAGGCCGAAGGCGTGGAGCTGGACGAGCTCGCCTTGGAGCATCTGACCAAGGCGGCGCTGCGGGGGGCGTTCTCGTCCTGGGCGACGGACCACGCGGCGGCCTCCTTGGCCCGGGCCTGGAGCTCCTGGTCCACGTTCTTCGCTTCCTCGTCGCCGAGGACCTCCTCCAGGGAAACCCGATGGCCGGCGTCGGCAAGCCGAAGTTGAAGCGAGGCCTCGCCAAAGTCATCCGAGACGACGAGCCAGCGGCGCGCCTCTTGGCGGCCGCCGCCAGCGTGGACCCCAGAGCCCG
>JBOGGR010000058.1:0-10752 GCA_050744025.1 Acidimicrobiales bacterium | reverse complement strand
GCCTCTCCCCCGCCCCGGCGCCGAGCTCCAGCACCGGCCCGCACCCCTCCAGGTGGCGCGCCAGCGGGAGGTCCTCCGCCGCCTCGCCGGCGAGGGGAAGCTCGGCCCGGAACCACGGGCGCGGGTTGCGGGCCGACTCGGCCGCCTCCAGCCGGTCCAGCCGGCGGCCCAGCTCCGCCAGCCCCACCGGCGCGTCGGCCGGCTCCCGCTCGTATGCGGTCACCCGCTCGACCACGGCGTCGACCAGCGCGACCAGGTCGGGGTGGTCGTGGGTCGTGGAGTCGGCGTCGGCGGCGTCGGCGGCGTCGGCCACCAGCACGAGGGATGCCCACACGGCGTTGGCCAGGTCCTGGACCTGGCCCAGGACGCCGGCGGTCTGGTGGCTCACCACGCGGAGCACGGCCGCGTGCAGGGCCGCGCCCCCGGGGAGGCCCGACGACGTGGACGCGGCGATCCGGCTGGGGTCGACCGGCGGCAGGTGGGGGCCCCGGTCGAGGCGCTGGCGGACGCTCTCGCGCTCCGCGGCCGGGATGCGGTGACTGGCTATTCGCCTGAAGTGGGCCTCGAGCTCCTCCTCCAGCCCCGGCGGGTAGGCACCGGCCCTGCGACGCTCCGCCACCCTGTCCCGCAGGCGGCCCACCAGCTCGTCGAGGTCAGCCGGCCACGGCTGCGGCGGCTGGTCGGGCTGCAGGTCCACGGCGGGGAGATGGTAGTTGACCCGGTCCCCGCCCGTCGGCGGGCGGTCCCGGGTCAGTGACACCGGCTCAGTCCGGCGGCGAGGTCCATCGGAGCAACGCCACATCCGACACGAGCTTGATATGGCGCTGCATGGCGCCAGCAGCAGCCCGGGCGTCGCCCCGCTCGATGGCAGCGGCGATCCTGCGGTGGCTGCCCAGGGATTGGCGCGGTCGCCCGGGCTCGCTCAAGGATTCCAGCCGCGACTCGATGATCGGGTCCTGGATCACCCACATCAGGTGAGCCAGGACCTCGTTCTTGGCAGCGATCGTCACCGCTCGATGGAAGGACGAGTCGCCCGCCGCGCCGATCTCCCCAGCGCCGATCTCCTCCTCCATGCGGCGCAAGCCAGCCTCGATGGCCCGGAGGTCGTCCTCGGTCCGCCGCTTCGCGGCGAGGGCGGCCAGACGGCACTCCAGGGTGTCTCGGGCCTCCAGGATCTCCGGCAGCCGGCGCCGGCGTTCCAGGAGCTGGCTCACCGGTTCGAGCCGGGCGTCGAGTCGTCGGACGTACATCCCGTCGCCGTGGCGGACCTCCACCAGGCCCTGAACCTGGAGCGCCACGATGGCCTGCCGGACCGATGTGCGACTGACCGCCAGCTGCTCTGCCAGCTCCCTCTCGGTGGGAAAGCGATCGCCGGGCTGCAGCCCGGCGTCTCGGATGTACTGCCGGAGCTGTCGCTCCAGCTCCTCGTACAGCCGGACTCGCTGGGCAGGGCGAAGATCGCCCCCTGTCTCCCGACCTGAAGGCATGAGGCGACTCTATCGGTCCGAGCTGGCGCTTGACACTGCTGAGGACCGTTCCTATGCTCACCCATAGAGCTGGTGATTGGACCAATCTGCTCTCCAGAGCGATTACGGACTAGATAGGACCGGAGCGGTCCAGGGGGAGGCTGTGACGTTGGGCATGCCTGAGTCACGGTTCGCGAGCGCCAGCAACCGGCCGGCCGCTCCTCCAGCGCGTGGATCTCGCAAACCCGGGGTCGCCACGGCGGACGAACCTTTCTCGGGCACGGTGCGTGGTCGCAGAGCTGCCGGCGGCTTGGACGACCTGCTGGTCGTCGACTTGTCGAGGGTGCTGGCCGGTCCGTATGCCACCATGCTGCTCGGCGACATGGGGGCCAGGGTCATCAAGGTGGAGCGACCCGACCGTGGCGATGACACGCGGGCCTGGGGCCCACCGTTCGTCGGGCCGGCCGATCAACCCGAGAGCACCTACTACCTCAGCGTCAACCGCAACAAGGAGTCCGTGGTCCTGGATCTCAAGTCGAGGGTGGACCGGGAGGCGCTGATCCGCCTCCTCGAACGGGCGGACGTTCTCGTCGAGAACTTTCGGCCCGGCGTCCTGGACCGCCTGGGGATCGGGCACGAGCGGCTGCGCCAGGTCAACCCCAGCCTGGTGATCCTGTCCATCAGCGGCTTCGGGCCTGACGGCCCCGACGCCGCTCGGCCCGGTTACGATCAGATCGTCCAAGGTGAGGCTGGGCTGATGAGCTTGACGGGGGAGGACGCCGACCACCCAGTGCGAGTAGGTGTACCCATCGCCGACATCCTGACTGGGATCTTCGGGGCTTTTGGCGTTGCCGCGGCCCTTCACCAGCGGGGCCGCACCGGTCGGGGACAGGTCGTGACAACGTCACTTCTGGCCAGCAGCGTGGCCGTCCACGTGTTCCAGGGGACGAGGTGGCTGCTGGCCGGCGAGATCCCACGGCCCCAGGGGAACCACCATCCCACGGTGGCTCCCTACGGTGCGTTCCGCTGTCGAGACGGGATGATCCAGATCGCCGTCGGGAACGACGCGCTGTGGCGGTCCTTTGCCCTGGTCGTGGGGCTCGACCCGGACGACGCCCGCTTCGTCCACAACGCTGACCGCCACACCAACCAGGACGTCCTCGTCGCCCTCATCGAGGACAGACTCAGGCAGGACGAGAGCCGACACTGGCTCCGCCGCCTGACCGGTGCGGGGGTGCCGGCCGGCGAGATCAAGTCGTTGGACCAGGTCTACGCCTCTCCCCAGGTCGCGGCGCAGGGCTTGATCGTCGAGACCGAGCACCCCACCATCGGCACCCTGCGGCTCCCCGGTCCCGCCATCCGCCTCTCTGACGCTGGGCGTACCTCCCACGAGCATCCCCCGACCCTCGGAGAGCACACCGCAGCGGTGTTGGCGTGGCTCGACGCCACCCGTCCGGACCCGGCCCCGGGGCGAGCTGCGGACCGGTCCTCCCATCCGGTCCGCTCGGCTCGCGAGCTGGTGCTGGCGGCGGTCGACGAGTCGAGCTTCAGCGCCTGGGACGACGAGATCGTGTCGGGGGATCCGTTGGGCTTCAGCGATTCCAGGCCCTACACCGACCGGCTGGCCGAGGCTCGGGCCAGCTCGGGCGCGTCCGAGTCAGTGCTCACCGGCACTGCGACGATCGACGGTCGCGCCGTGGTGCTCATTGCCGGGGAGTTCCGCTTCATTGCCGGGACCATGGGGGTAGCGGCGGCGGAAAGGATCGTGCGCGCCCTGGAGCGAGCCGAGGAGCTGAGGTCTCCAGTGCTGGCCCTCGCCACCTCTGGAGGTGCACGCATGCAGGAAGGGGCCCTCGCGCTGGTCCAGATGACCAAGACTGCCGCTGCCGTCCAGCGTTACCGCTCGGGCGGGGGCTGCCTCATCGTGTACCTGACGCACCCGACGATGGGCGGCGTGCTCGCGTCATGGGGTTCCCTGGGGACGTTCCAGTTCGCAATGCCGGGCGCCCTGCTCGGGTACACAGGGCCCCGGGTGGTTGCCTCGCTCCTGGGGTCTCCCCTGTCCGGGGAGGCCCAACAGTCGGAGACCCTCCTGGCCCACGGCCTCCTCGACGACGTCTTCCCCATCGAGGAGCTGCGTGGCCGCACGTCTCGGATCCTGGCCGTCCTCGGAGCCTCGCCCCCATCGCCGCAGGAGCTCTCACGGGACGGCCTCTCGACGTCAGGTCCGTTGACTCCGTGGGAGTCGGTTCAACGCACCCGCGACCCTCACCGGCCGGGCGCTTCGGAGCTCATCGACGCCTGCGTGACCGCGCTCACACCTCTCAGCGGTGATGGCCTCGGAGGGGGAGACGATGCCTCGTGCCTGGCCGGCGTCTGCCTCCTGATGGGACGTCCGGTGGCCCTCGTGGCCCAGGTCCGTCATGGTGACAAGCCTTCGAGGATGACGCCGCCCGGCTTTCGCAAAGGCCGCCGCCTCCTCCGCCTGGCCGAGGAGCTCCACCTCCCAGTCGTCTGCGTGGTGGACACTCCGGGCCCCGAGCTGAGCGAGGAGGCCGAGACCAGCGGCTTGGCAAGGGAGATCGCCTCGACCCTGGCAGATCTCAGTGCTCTTCGTGTACCTACGGTCTCAGTCCTGCTCGGAGAAGGCGGAGGCGGAGGCGCCATCGCCTTCCTCCTTGCAGATCGCGTCGTCGCTGCTCAGCGATCCTGGCTCGCGCCGATAGCTCCTGAGGCCGCCTCGTCGATCCTCTACCGCACACCGGACAGGGCGGAGGACGTCGCCAACAGCCAGCACATCGCCGCCTCCGATCTCTCCTCTCTCGGGATCGTCGACATGACCGTCCCCGAGTCCCTGTCCCTGGGCGATGGCACTGTCGGCTTCTTGGCAAGATTGGGCGACACCGTGGCTACCGTCCTTGCCGACCTGGAGAAGGAGGACCCCGCCCGGCGCAGCGCTCGCAGGAGGGCCCGCTACCGGGACATCGGCAGCTCCTTCCTCATCTCACGGGAACCAACATGATCCCCGTTCAACGCCACCAGTGGTTCGACGCCCCGCCGTCAACCCCCCGCCTCGGGGTCACCCGAGCCGGTCCATGCCAGGACGGAATCGTCCGTGCATGAGGCGCTCCAGACTCTCGGCTTCGGGATCGTCACTGCCGCCGTCCTGGCCCTGTCGGCGGTCGCATTCACCCTCGAGTACGCGGTCAGCAACGTCCCGAACCTCGCTCATGGGGAGATCCTCACCTGCGGAGCCTATGCCGCCTATCTCGTGCTCCAAGCAACCGGCAGCGTGACGGCTTCCGCGCTGGCCGCCGCGGCCGCTGGGGCTGGCATCGCCTGGGCCATGAACTTCACTGTGATCAGCCGGTTCGTGCGACGAGGGACCAATATCCTCGTGACCTTCATCGCGACCCTGGGCATGTCCTACGTGATCGAAAATGCTCTGGTCATGGGCTTCGGCGCCGCCAACATCGCCTACACCATCCACCAGTCAGCCCCGCACCACGTCGGGCCCTTCCTGTGGACAGGCACCGAGGAAGAGATCATTCTCTCTGCCATCGGCATTGGGCTCCTCCTGTACCTGATCATCCAGCACACGAAGTTCGGCAAGGCCGTCCGGGCCGTCTCCCAGAACCGGGACCTGGCTCGAGTGACGGGCATCCGAGCCGACCGCATCGCCGCCCAGACTTGGTTGCTGGCCGGAGCGGTGGCGGGCTACTCCGGATTCGTCCTGGTCGAGACCGTTGGAACGTTCAGTCCCTACTCCGGCTTCGACTTCCTCCTGATCACCCTGGCTGCTGCGGTGGCCGGCGGCCTGGGGAAGCCCTTCAGCACCATGGCCGGCGCCGTCATCGTCGGCATCGCCCTGTCCTTCACCGGTGGCTACATCAACTCGAGCTACGAGCTCGCCTTCTCCTTCGCGATCCTGGCCCTCGTGATCCTGTTCCGCCCGCGCGGCCTCTTCACCGCCGCACGCAGGAGCGCACTCGAGTGATCCACTACATCGCATCTGTCGTGTCCGAAGGCGCCATCTTCGCCATCATGGGCCTCGGCCTCAACGTGATCTGGGGGTGGGCCGGTGACTTCGACCTCGCCTACTACGGGTACGTGGCCCTGGGCGCCTACATGACCCTGGTCCTCACCATCGGACGACCGTCGGCCCCGGCTGACTACATCCTCGGCCTGCACCTCCCCTATCTCGTGGCCGTCGCGGCAGGGATCGTGGCTGCCATGATCATGGGTCTCATCGTCGGGCTCATCGGGTTGCGCCACTTGCGGGAGATCTACTTCGCCATAGTCACGCTTGGGGCCGTGTACGTGCTGTACGTCATGGCCCAGAACTACACGCCTCTTTTCGATGGCTTCAACGGGCTGTCCGGCCTGGTGGACCCGATGGGAAGTGCTCTCGGGTTGACGTACAACAGCTACCAGTACTTCTTCCTGGGGTTCAGCCTCTTCATCTTCGTGCTCGTCTACCTGTTCGTCGAGCGCATCTCACGAAGCCGGTTCGGCCAGGCCCTTCGCTCCATCCGGGAAGACGAGAGAGCGGCCGCCGCCTTCGGACGCGACATCTACAGCATGAAGCTCCGGGCCTACGTGCTGGGGGCAGCGCTGGGGGGGCTGGGTGGAGGTCTCTTCGCCGCCTACCTCACGGCCTTCAACCCATCGGCTTGGACGCCGATCGAGACGATTGTCCTCTACGCCGCCGTCTTCGTGGGCGGAAAGGGCAACAGCCGGGGAGTCGTGCTCGGCGTCGTCCTCGTGAACGTCCTCTTCGAGGAGTCCACTCGCTTCCTGCCGGCTGTGCCCGGACACCCCAGCTTTGCCCCGGCCATGCGAGAGATCGTCATCGGGGCGATCATCGTGCTCTTCCTTCGCTTCCGGCCGCAGGGGATCCTCCCAGAGCGCCGGCTCATCGATCGCGGCTTGGGGGCCGCCGGCAAGGGAATCGAGCTGCCCGCCAGCTCGGCCCCGATGGCGGGGAAGAGCGCAGTCCCCACCACAGGGCTGGCGACCCTGCAGGCGTCCAAGGACGGAGGAGCTCCTGCCCCTGGCGAGATGGAGGCCGGACCGCAGTGACCGTGGTCATGGGTCCGATACTCGCCGTCGAGGGCCTGACCAAGCACTTCGGTGGGGTCAAGGCGGTGGACGACTGCGCCTTCACGGTCCCGAGGGGCCAGGTCACCGGCCTCATAGGGCCCAACGGGGCCGGCAAGAGCACGGCCATCGACCTGATCTCGGGGTTCAAGCTGCCGGACTCGGGGACGGTGAGGTTCGAGGGGAGGCCCATCCAGGGGCTCCCGCCTCACCGCATCGCCCGCCTCGGCCTCGTCCGGACCTTCCAGAGCCCGCGGGAGTGGCCAGCTCTGACAGTGCTCGAGAACCTGCTGCTGGCCTGCTGGAACGGGGGGAACGAGACGGTATGGCGGGCCGTACGTGGCCTGAGCCACTCCGCCCGAGCCACCCTCGAGGCCGAGCTGGGCCGGGCCAGGGAGATCCTGGAGGAGTTCGGGCTGATCGAGTTGCGCAACGAACGGGCCGGCAACCTGAGCGGGGGGCAGAAGCGGCTGCTCGAGTTCGCCCGCATCCGCATGACGCTGCCGCAACTGATCATCCTCGACGAGCCGATGGGGGGCGTCAATCCGGTCCTCGGCGAGCGCATGGCCAACGCCGTCAGCGGGTTCGTGTCGGCAGGCGCTTCGGTCGTCGTCGTCGAGCACAACCTCCCGTTCATCGAGCGGGTCACCGATCACGTCGTCGTCATGGCCGAGGGAGGCGTAATCGCGGCCGCCCCGTTCGAGTCTCTCCGCTCGAACCCAGCAGTCGTCGACGCCTACCTGGGTGGGGTGCCCACCTATGACGAGCCACGACCATGACCGCTCAGCCGGTCTCCGACCGCACTGCGCTCGTCGTCCAAGAGCTCTCCGCCGGGTACGGGGGGCCGCCCGTCGTCAGCCAGGTGAGCGTCACGGCTCGCCGCGGCGCCATCACAGCCGTCGTCGGGCCCAACGGGGCAGGAAAGTCCACCCTCCTCAAGGCCATCGCCGGGCTGATCCGAACGTCCGAGGGTCGGGTCCTCGTCGAAGGTCGGGAGGTGACCGGCCAGCCGGCGGAGAACCTCGTCCGCAGGGGCATTGCCTACGTCCCCCAGGTGGCGAACGTCTTCCCCGACCTCACCATCCGAGAGAACCTCGACATGGGTGGATACGTGCGCGCGTCGGGGGTCCGGGAGCGCATCGACCAGCTCCTCGAGCTCTTCCCGGACCTCCGAGCTGCCTCTCGCCGCCGGGCCAGCACCCTGAGCGGTGGGCAGCGCACCATGCTGGCCATGGCTCGGGGACTGATGGTCGACCCAGCGGTGCTCATCCTCGACGAGCCCAGCGCCGGCCTCTCCCCCCGCTTCCAGGGGCTCATATGGGAGCGCATCGAGCAGGTGAAGGAGACCGACGTGGCAGTGCTGATCGTGGAGCAGAACACGAGGGAGACGCTCCGCCACGCCCAGTGGGCATACGTCCTGGTGTTGGGTCAGAACCGCCTGGAGGGATCCGGCTCTGACCTCCTACACGACGAGGAGGTGGTGAACCTGTACGTCGGGCGCCTCTCGTGACCCTTGTACCACCCGATCCAGCAAATCAGCCAGTCATACAAGAGGGAGAACAGACAAATGATAGAGCGCGAACACCAACGAGCTGAGGGCCGACCGAGGCACAGACAAGGCATCGGACTGCTGTCATCCCTGGCAGCTGTCGCCCTCCTCCTCGCCGCCTGCGGCTCCTCCGGCGGCCCCAAGACCTCGTCCACTTCGTCGAGCCCGCCCGGCTCCTCCGGGTCATCGAGCTCGAGCGCGGCCCCGGCCACCTCGGGAGGGGCAGTCAACTACGGCGTGCTCTCCTGCTTCACCGGGCGGCTGGCCAGCCTGGGCGAAGCCATGCTGCAGGGCTCTCAGGTCGCCGAGGTTGCCATCAACAGCCACGGGGGCGTACTCGGCAAGCAGCTCAAGCTGTACCACGCCGACACCGGCTGCGACGAGGCCGACTCCGTCCCGGCCCTCCACCAGCTCCTGGCCGCGGACAACGTCTCGGGGATCATCGGGCCCGAGACCCAGGAGATCGCGGCCGTCAAGCCCATCGTCACCGCTGCGAAGATCCCAGACGAGTTCCAGGGCGGTAGCACCCTGTTCAACACCAACACCGACCAGTACCTCTGGCGGGACAGCCCGTCGGACACGCAGCTGAGCGTCGCCATGGCGCTCTATGGTCACAAGCAGGGCTATACGAAGGCCGCCCTCCTCTTCTACTCGGAGATCGCGGCCCAGACCTTCAAGGCCCCCATCGTGGCGACCTGGAAGAAGCTCGGTGGCAGCATCGTGGCCGACGTCACCGTGGCTCCCGACCAGACGTCGTACCTCTCGGAGGTCCAGAAGGTCATCAACGCCCATCCGCAGGTCATCTTCACCCAGACGGACGCGCCCACGGCTGCGGTGATGTTCCAGAACTTCAAGCAGCTGGACAACCTGGCCATCCCCTTCATCGGCAGCGACGTCACGGGCGGGTCCGAGTACCTGAAGGCGATCACCTTCCCCGTAGCCCAGAAGCACTTGACGTCGGTGTACGGGACGTCGTACACGGGCCAGGGAGCGACGGTCTGGAACAACCTCTTCGCCCAGAAGTTCGGGAAGAGCGCTATACCGATCGCCAACGCCAACTACGCCTACGACGCGGTCGTCTCGCTGGCGCTCGCCATGGATCGGGCCGGCACCACATCGGGACCAGCGGTCATCAAGGTCATGAAGGACGTGACCAACCCTCCGGGCCCGCAGTGCTACTCGTACTCGCAGTGCCTGGGCATGCTCAAGGCCGGCAAGAAGCAGGTCGACTACCAGGGTGCCAGCGGCGACCTCAACTACAACAAGTACAACAACGTGTTCGGTCCGTACGGAGCGTTCAAGGCCAATCTCCAGGGGCAGGAGAGCCAGGTGACGCTGCTCACGGCCCCCGAGCTCGCCAAGGCGACCCCGAGCAGCAGCTAGCCGGAGGTCTAGCCACCTCGCCCACGGCTGGCACCCACGGCAGCCGGCAGCACAGGGGCCCGGAGCGGCCCCTGTGCCCGGCGACCGGCCAACCGTTGCCGAGACACCACTGACTCGGGAGCCGGGCACACCAGGTCTCAGAACGGATCCGGGCCCACGTAGCCGACGGTGACCTCGCCCGGTCCGGGCCCTTCCCACCACAAGACCAGGTGCTCCTGGGCCCCATGGCGCACGGGCATCCCCCACACCCCGCCCGAGTAGGCCCGCCGGCGGCAGCGCTGGTCCCCCGGGTCCGAGCCGAGGGCCTCCAAGGCCAGGTCGAGACGGTGCAGGAGCCCGGCCATGGTCGGGTCGGCCTCCAGCCCAGTCATGGCGCGGTCCGCGTCAGGGCTGAACAGGACCTCGGCCATCGCCGGCAGGCTACCACGATGCCGGTTTGCCTGATTGCCCGATGGCGGCACTGAGGCTAGAATATGGGCATGGTCACGACCTACGAAGCCGTGCTGGTCGAGCTGGACGACCGCCGCCGGAGCCACCTCGGAAAGGTGGGTCACAAGGAGCACACCCGCTACCTTGTCCACACCTACCCGGACGGCTCCATGCGCTGGGTGCCTGCCGCCGTGGTCCCAGAGCACGAGCTGAGGCTCCAACGTCGGCCCGACATCCTGCAGAGCATCGAATCCGCCAGGGCCCATCCCAATCAGCTGGTCCGTCGCACGCTCCGTCGGCACAACGAGCCCGAGGTGGACTGGGAGGGCCCCTAGCCCCCCCTAGCTAGCCCTCATGGCGCCGGGGTCAGTGCCCGTTCACTCCGACGATGCCTATGGTCGGCCCCTGGTAGCCGGGGGAGACGTGCTGCACGTCGCCGAGGGAAGGCGCGTCGCCGTAGTGATAGACGGCGCCGGTGCTGGTGAGGACCAGGTAGCCGGCGCCGTCGGGAGTGGCAACGATGCCGGTGGCGCGGGCCGACACGCCCGACCCCGGGAGGGAGCCCATGTACCTGGCGTCGCCGAAGGAGAAGACCCCGCCGTCCTTGGCAACCAGCCAGTAGCCGCCGCCGTCGGGGGTGGGGGCCATGCCGACGATGGGCTGGTTGAGCCGGATGTCGCCGGTCGAGCCGTGGAAGGCGGCGTCGCCGAAGGAGAAGACCCCGCCGTCGGAGGCCACCAGCCAGTAGCCGCCGCCGTCGGGGGTGGGGGCCATGCCGACGATGGGCTGGTTGAGCCGGATGTCGCCGGTCGAGCCGTGGAAGGC
>JBOGGR010000057.1:0-3075 GCA_050744025.1 Acidimicrobiales bacterium | reverse complement strand
GTAGCCGCCGCCGTCGGGGGTGGGGGCCATGCCGACGATGGGGTGGTTGAGCCGGATGTCGCCGGTCGAGCCGTGGAAGGAGGCGTCGCCGAAGGAGAAGACCCCGCCGTCGGAGGCCACCAGCCAGTAGCCGCCGCCGTCGGGGGTCCCCGCCACCCCTACGAGGGGGGCGTTGAGCGCCTTGCCGACCAGGGACCCGTGGCTCGTCGCGGCGCCGAAGCCGAACACGTTCCCGGCCTCGTCCGCCACCCTGTAGCCGACCAGGCGGGCCGGCAGCGAGCCCGGCCCCGTGCCCTCGACCGCGAACCAGTCCGAGCGGAGGCCCAAGGTGTCGGCGAAGGAGGCTCCGGTGAGCTCGACCTGGCCGGCGCCTCCCACCAGGGTGAGCTGCTCCACCCTGCCCCCGAGGTCGCCCAGCCCGTTGCGGGCGGTGACCTCGACGGCCAGCAGGGTGCCCAGCTGCGGCCAGTCCGCCTGGATGGTGGAGACTGGGACTTGGTCCGTCCAGTCGTGGTTCGGGTTGCAGGCGCCGGCGACGCACACGGAGTCGCCGGTGTCGGGGACGGCCGGGAAGTCACCGCCTGCCGTGTAGCCGCCGGTGGACGAGGAGTACTCCGTCCTGGCCACCTGGCCCGAGGAGAGGAACAGGACCTGGCCGGCCGTGCCGGCGACGGCCGCGTCGGTGGTGGGGTGCTCCCCCGCCAAGCCCAGGTACACCTGGCACGCCGTCGTGTCGCAGATGTCGGCGTAGCCGTACTGGCCGAGGCCGCTCAGCGCGTAGGACCGGGCCGCCACTGCCTGGGCCTCCAGCTCCTGGAAGCCGGCCGGCTGGCCCTCTGGCCCGGTGGCGCCGAGAGTGCCCCAGAGGGCCGGCGACTCGGCTGCCACCACGCCGCGCAGGTAGGACTCGAGCGGGACCACGTTCACGGTGCGGGGCGACCCCTGGTAGGAGGCGGCCTCGATGTCCCCCCGGTACGCCAGGTTCCCCCCCTGCTGGCACAGCTGGAGCACCTGGGACCCCGTTGCGTCCGGGCCGCCTTCGGCCGGAACGGCCACCGCCTCCCCCGAGGCGAGCGTGGCGAGCGGCTTCCAGGTCGTGGCCGTGCAGCTGGCCCCGCCGCTCAGCTGGAAGCTCCCCGAGGCGAGCAGGTGGAGCCGGGCCGCCTGGCCGGCGGCGAACGTGTAGCTGGCGACGTGGAAGGCGCTGCCCGACGTCACGACCGTGTCGTTGCCGTCGTTCTCGGTGATCACCACCCGGATCGGGTTGTCGGCGGCCCGGCCCGGGATGGTGCCGCCGTAGAAATGGGCAAGGATCTGCTGGTAGGTCTGACCCTGCAGGGCATACCCGAGCGCTCCCCACTGCCCCATGCCCCGGCCGTGGCCCCAGCCGTGGCCCACCAGGGTCACCGTCCCGCCGGGGAAGGGGCTGGCCACCCGGGGAGCCGGCGACGGCCTGGCTGCGGGGAGCGACCTCGCCCCGGCCATGCCCGCCGCTCCCACGGCCAGCGCGCCAGCAGCCGCGACCAGGCCCCGTGCTCCTCCGCGCCTGATGGACTCCGCCCTCGCCACCGAAGATCCCCTCTCGCTCCGCCGCGGCCTGCGCTGGTGGCCACGGGGGCCGAGGCAGGACCAATGCTGTTCCGAAAAGCACGATCAGCCCCGCCGACTCTAGTGGACAGCCCCTACGGCCGCCCGACGACCCCCTCGATGGCCGCCGCCATGGCCGCCCTGGTCCGGGCCGGCCCGAGCTCGGCCAGGCGCCCCGCCGCAACGCCCGCCATGGCCCGCCGCAGGCCGCCGTCGGTGAGCGCCCGGTGGACCGCCGCCGCCAGCACCGTCGGGGCCCGGGAGCCGACCACCAGCCCGGCCCCGCCCACGGTCTCGGGCACGGCCGCCGCCCCGTAGGCCACGATCGGCAGGCCGTGGTGCATGGCCTCGAGGAGCGGCACGCAGAACCCCTCGTGGCTGGACGCGCAGACGAACGCGTCGGCGTTGCGGTAGTGGGCGGCCAGCGCCCCGTCGGAGACCGATCCGGCCAGGTCCACAGCACCGTCCAGGCCGAGCTCGGCGACGTAGCGGCCCAGCGCCTCGCTGTAGGAGGCCGAGGCCGGCCCTCCGACCAGGTGCAGCCGGGCCGCCGGGTCGTAGGCGCGCCGGTACGCGGCCAGGACCTGGATGAGGCGGTGCTGGGCCTTGTGGGGGGAGATGCGCCCCACGAACAGGAGCTCGGCCCCTCTTCTGGTCGCCTCCAGCCCTCGCAGGCACGCCTCGTCCACCTCCCGGTCCAGCGCGCCCACGTCGACGAGCAGGGGGACGACGGCGGTCGGGCTGACACCCGCTGCGGCCAGGGCGGCTTCGCTGTAGCGGGAGTTGGCGAAGCCGGCAGCGGCCTGGGGGGCCAGCCGGAGCAGCTGCGACCAGCCGGTGGCGGCGGCCTGGCCCACGGCCGGGTCCCAGGCCTCCACCAGGCTCCGGGGGGTGATGTTGTGGAAGTACACCAGCTTGGGCTCCTCCCGGCGAGCCAGGAAGTCGGCCACGGGGCTGCCGATCGAGGAGTGGTAGAGCAGCCACGCCGGAGCCCGCTCCTGGCGGCGGCCTGCCGGGGGGCGGCCTGCGCCCTGGTAGCGGCGGTACGGGAGGGCGCACCCGGCCATCTCCGGCCTCACCTCGTCGGCGAAGAGCTCGGAGCGAAAGCCCATCTCCCGCAGGAGCTCTTGGAGCGCCAGCGCATGGGCACCGATGGCGTCCCTCGGGGCGAGCGACGGGATGAACTGGTGGACGGCAGGGGTCAACGGGTGAGCGGAGGCCGGGTGGCCACCACGGCGAAGCTGGCGGGCGGGTAGATCACGGCCTCCACCCGCGCCAGGTCGGCGTTCAGGGCGACGGCCCAGTCGTCGGAGCTTGGCACCCGCTCCAGGGCGCCGCCGGGCGGGCCCAGCACCACCTCGGCCCCCGCCAGGCCCTCCGAGCCGAGCAGCCATGCCCAAGTCCCGGGGTGCAGGGGCCGCCCCGGCGCGAGGTCGGCCTCGACGATCGCGCCGGGGGCGAGGGCGGGGTCGGCGCGGGGGGCGGGGT
>JBOGGR010000056.1:0-2028 GCA_050744025.1 Acidimicrobiales bacterium | reverse complement strand
CCGCCCATGAGCGGGAGCAGGCGCAGGCCAGAGCCGGTGGGGTTCACGCCCTTCACGACCTGGAAAGGGGGAGGTAGGTGATGGCCCCGAACATGGCGAAGCCGACCACGAAGCCGATGGCGCTCGTGGCCGAGAACACCCTGTTCCCGAACAGCCGGAGCGGGAGGACGGGCTCGGCGGCCTCGGGGCCACGACGTCTCCGATGATGGCCTGGGCCGTAACGATCAAGCCGCCGCCGCCCAGGCCCTGCAGCGTGCGAAAGCCGATCAGCTCGAACATGGACTGGCTGAGGCCCGAGAGGGCCGAGCCCACCAGGAAGACGACGATGGCCACCTGGAAGCCGCTTGCGCCCGTACAGGTCGCCGAGCTTGCCCCAGAGGGGAGTGGAGACGGTCGAGGCCAGGAGGTAGCCCGTCACCACCCAGGAGTAGTGGGAGTAGCCGTGCAGGTCCCCGACGATGGTGGGGAGCGCCGTGGCGACGATCGTCTGGTCGAGGGAGGCCAGCAGCATGCCGAGCAGCAGGCCGCCCATGATGAGCCACACCCGTCGTTGGCCCAGTGCCGGCGGGCCCGGCGTCGGCACCTCCGTGGTGGCTGCCACAGATCCCTCCCCTGACCCCTCGACCCCCCGATCGCGGCGGGAGGTCGTCACCACGCTACGTCGTCGGCCTCCGAGGAATCAGGCGCTGCGGTACAGCCTGGTCAGCACGAGCTCCCGGTGCCCGATGGCCTCGGCTGCCGTGAGGCGTCCCCGGATCGTGCGGGCCACGATCGCCATGAGGCGGTCCCCGGCCTCCGACATCGGGTACTCGAGGCGCAGGAGCCCGGACACGTCCAGGTCCATGTGCTCGGCCATGGTCTCGGCCGTGACCGGGTTGGCGGTGAGCTTGACCACCGGCTCGATAGGGTGGCCGATGACGTTGCCCTGGCCCGTAGGGAACAGGTGGACCACCGCCCCGGCGGCGGCCATGAGCGTGATGCACTCGGCGGCCGCGCACGACGTGTCCATGAAGTTGAGCCCGGCCCTGGTGGGCCGCTCCGCCGGCTCCAGGGCGTCCACGACGGGCACGGTCCCCGTCTTGGCGATGTTGCCCATCGCCTTCTCCTCGATGGTGGACAGGCCGCCGGCGATGTTGCCCTGGGTGGGCTGGGAGCCGAGGAGGTTGGCCCCCGTGGCCTCGACCATCTCCAGGTAGCCGTCGTAGAAGGCCTGGAAGCGCTTGCGGACGTCGTCGTCGGCGCAGCGCTGCGCTATGAGGTGCTCGCCGCCGGTCAGCTCGGTCGTCTCGCCGAAGAGCACGGTGCCCCCGGCGGCCACGTGGCGGTCCACCACCTCTGAGGTGGTGGGGCACGACCCGAGCCCGCTCGTCGTGTCGGACTCCCCGCACTTGATGCTCATGAGGATCTCGGACGCCTCGACCGGCTCCCGCTCGGCCTCGCTGGCGTCCTGGAGCAGGCGGGCCGCGTGACGGGCTCCGTCGGCGATCGTGCGCAGGTCGCCGTGGCGCTCGACCGACAGCCCCACCACCGGCTTGCCCGAGGCCGCGACTCCGTCGACGATCCGCTCGGTCCAGTGGGGCTCGATGCCCACCACCACGACGGCGGCCACGTTGGGGTTGGCGCCCGTGCCGATCAGCGTCTTGAAGGTGAGCTCCAGGTCATCGCCGAACTGGAGCCGCCCGTACGGGTGGGGGAGGGCCAGGACCCCGGGGACCAGGCGGGCGATCCCCTCGCTGGCCGCGTTGGACAGGTCGTCCACCGGGAGGACGACGACGTGGTTGCGGATGCCGACCCTGCCGTCGGGCCGGCGGTAGCCGGTCAGGCGCTCCGCTGCCATCTGGCGCTCCTCACGTTGTGGGTGTGGACGAGCTCTCCGGTGGTGATGGCCCGTCTCGCCAGGGCCACCACGACGCCGTACTCGACGACCTCGGCTTCGTCCGGGAGGTCGGTCAGGGCCACCTTGTGGCCGAGTGGGATGGGCTCGGTCGTGACCACGCTGGTCCTGCGGCCGGAGTCGAGGTAGGCCAC
>JBOGGR010000055.1:0-5046 GCA_050744025.1 Acidimicrobiales bacterium | reverse complement strand
TAGTACAGGTGCGCCGGGTGTTCCCAGGTGAACCCGATACCGCCGTGGATCTGGATGTTCTCCGCCGCGCACCGGTAGTAGGCCTCGGAGCAGTAGGCCTTGGCGAGGCTGGCCAGCACACCCACTTCCGCGTCAGCCGCCTCGTCCGCGGGGTCGGCGGCCTCGTTGACCCCAGAGGCGGCGTCGACCGCCCACCCCACCGCGTACGCCGCCGAGGTGGCCGACTCGACCGCGAGCAGCATGTCGGCGCACTTGTGCTTGATGGCCTGGAACGAGCCGATGGGACGACCGAACTGGATCCGCACCTTGGCGTACTCGACGCTCATGTCCAGGCACCTCTGCGCCCCTCCGACCTCCTCGGCGGCCAGCGCCACGGCGGCCAGGTCCAGGGTCTTGGACAACCCGGCGCGGGCGCCGCCGTCCACTCCCACGAGCCGGGCAGGCGTGCCGGCGAACTCGAGGCGGGCCTGCTTGCGGGTCTGGTCCAGCGTCGTCAGCGGGGTCCGGGTCAGGCCGTCGGCATCCCCGGTCACGGCGAAGAGGCTCAGGCCGGCCTCGGTCCGAGCAGCGACCAGGATCGTGTCGGCGACATGGCCGTCGATGACGAACATCTTGTGCCCGTCCAGCGTCCACCGATCCCCCGAGCGCGTCGCGCGGAGCCCAACTCCTCCCAGGTCCCACCGGCCGCTGTCCTCGGTGACGGCCAGGGTGGCGACGGCGTCCCCCGAGGCGATCGCGGGGAGCAGCTCCTTCTTGGCCGAGTCGTCCCCCGAAGTGAGGACGGCGTTGGCCCCGAGCGCGACAGTGGCGAAGTAGGGGGCGCAGAGGAGAGAACGGCCCATCTCCTCGAGCACGACCACGAGCTCGACGTAGCCGAACCCAGAGCCCCCGTACTCCTCCGGGATGCCCAGACCCTGGAGGCCGAGCTGGCGGCCCATCTGGGCCCAGACGGCGGGGTCGTAGCCCTCGGTGGTCTCCATGAGCCGGCGCACCTCTGCGACCGGGGCCTTGTCATCCAGGAACCGGCGGACCGAGCGGCGCAGCTCCTCCTGCTCCTCACTGAAGGCGAAGTTCACGTTTGGCTCTCCCTGGCTCGGCTCGCTGGCATCGGCCGTCGCCTGTTGGACGTTCACTCTGGACGGTACTAGACCGGTTGGTCAAGATGCCTTCCGAGCCCGAGCCGTCGACCCTCCACTACCAGGACACCCAGGTCGAGGTCCACCGCCTCGTCGTAGGCCCGCTCGACAACAACGTCTTCGTGCTCCGGTGCCGCCAGACCGGCGCCGCTCTACTGGTGGACGCCGCCAACGAGCACGAGCGCCTCCTCGACCTGTGCCGGCACCTGGGCGTGCGCCAGGTGATCGAGACCCATGGGCACTGGGACCACATCCAGGCCGTGCCGGCGGTGCGCGACGCCGGCATCGCCGTCGGGGTGACTGCGGCGGACGCGGCCATGCTTCCCTCCTACGACTACCTGCTCGAGGACGAGAGCGTGGTGAGCGTAGGAAAGCTGCGCCTCCACACCATGCTGACGCCCGGCCACACCCCCGGCTCCATGTGCTTCCGCCTGGAAGGATCGCCCGTCCTGCTCTCTGGCGACACCCTCTTCCCCGGGGGCCCCGGCAACACCCAGACCGAGCTCGGGGACTTCCCGACGATCATGCGCTCCATCGAGGACCGGCTCTTCTCGCCGCTGCCAGCCGAGACCATCGTCATGCCGGGGCACGGCTCGGACACCACCATCGGAGCGGAGCGCCCTCACCTCCAGGAGTGGGCCGACCGGGGCTGGTGAGGGCTGGCCGGGGCTGGTGAGGGCTGGCCGGAGGCTGGTGAAGGCCGACCCGGGCTGGTGGGTCTGGCCCGGGCCCCTGGTAGAACCCAGGAGGATGGAGACCCTGTCCGCCATCGCCAGGCGCCGCTCGGTCGCTCGGCTGCGCCCTCCCGGACCGACCGACGCCGACCTCCACCGCATCCTGGCGGCGGCGGCGTCGGCACCCGACCACGAGGAGCTGAGGCCCTGGCGCTTCGTCGTCCTCGCCGGCGACGCCAAGGACGCCTTCGGAGAGGTCCTGGCCGACGCCTACCTGGCCCGGCGCCGGGCCAGTGGAGCCGAGCCGACCGAGGGTCAGGTGGAGAAGGAGCGAGGCAAGCTGGGCCGCGCCCCGGTAGTCGTCGTGGTGGCCGCCGCCTGCCGGGAGCACCCGACGGTCCCGCCGGTGGAACAGCTGGCCTCGGCTGCCGCCGCCGCCCAGAACGCTCTCCTGGCCGCCACCGATCTCGGCTACGGCTCGATGTGGCGCACTGGTGACGCTGCATACGACCCGTCGGTGAAGGACGCCCTCGGGCTGTCCGCTGGTGACGCCATCCTCGGCTTCTTGTACATCGGGACCCGGCCCGACGGTCTGTCTCCCGAGGAGCACAACCCCCGGATGGAGGGTCTGGTCCGGGTCTGGGCACCAGGGCCGAGGAGGTGATAGCAGTTTTGGTCGTCCTGCAACACGAACCGCTATCACCTCGGGCGCGGACCACGCCGCCGGGTCGAGGATCAGGCTGCCCGCCCCGGATGCAGCCCCGCCCCGCCCCGGATGCCGCCTCGCCCCGGATGCCGCCCCGCGGGCGCGACACCCGGAGCCCGGCGCCGGCAGCCAGGGGCTCCAGCAGTGCTGAGCTGAGCGATCTCGGGCACCGCCGCCTGCCTACACAGCCGTTCCCGGGCTCCGCGGGCCCCGGATGAGCTCGAGCCCCGGGGGCAGGCCCTCCACCTTGACCTCGCCGTTGGCCACCTCCACCGTGACCCGGCCCCCTCCCAGGGGGATCCGGTCCACCCGGAGGTACCCGATGGCGTCGGGGAGGGCCGGGGCCAGCCACACCTTGCCCCAGGGCACCCACGGGTCCAGGCGCAGCAGGGTGCGCAGGGCCAGCAGCGGCGAGGCGGCCGCCCAGGCCTGGGGTGAGCACGACGTCGGGTAGCTGACCACGGTCGCGAGCTCCTGCCGGGCCAGCCCGCTGTAGAGCTCGGGGAGGCGGCCCCCCTGGCACCGAGCGGCGTCGAGGAGGGCCATGAGCACCTGGTGGGCCTCGGCCACGAAGCCGTAGCGCATGAGGCCGGCGGCGGCGATCGCGCTGTCGTGGGGCCAAACCGAGCCGCAGTGGTAGCTGATGGGGCTGTAGCCCCCCATCGTGGCGGCCAGCGTCCGGATCCCCCAGCCGCTGAAGAGAGCGGGCGACGCCAGGTGGGCCGCCACCTGGGGGGCCTTGTCCTCGTCCACGATGCCTGCCCACAGGCAGTGGCCCATGTTCGACGTGAGGGAGTCGATCGGGGCCTTGTCGGCATCCAGGCCCACGGCGAACCAGCCCCGGTCCGGGAGCCAGAAGTCGCGGTTGAAGGCCTCCTTCAGGCGGGCGGCCCGGGTGGAGTACCGCTCTGCCATGCCCTTGTCGCCGGCTTCCCGGGCGAAGTGGGCCCGGGCAAGGTAGGCGCCGTACACGTACGCCTGGACCTCGCACAGGGCGATGGGCGCCCGGGCCAGCCGTCCGTCGGCATAGCGGATCCCGTCGACCGAGTTCTTCCAGCCCTGGTTCGCGAGGCCCCGGTCGGTGGCCCGCTGGTACTCGACGTAGCCGTCGCCGTCGCGGTCCCCGTGGCGCTCGATCCACTCGAGGGCCGAGTCGGCATGGGGGAGGAGCTGATCGACCACCTCGGGGGCCAAGCCCCAGCGCCGCAGCTCCCCGAGCAGCATCACGAAGAGGGGGGTGGCGTCGGCCGTGCCGTAGGAGACGGCGCCTTCCACGGGCGAGAGCCGGGGCGCCTCCCCGAAGCGCATCTCGTGCGGGATGCGCCCGGGCTCCTCGTCGGTGAGCGGACCGAAGCGGGCCCCCTGGAACCGGGCCAGGGTCTGCAGGACACCGAGGGCCAGGTCGGGGTCGACCACGAGAGCCATCCACGACGTGAGCAGGGCATCGCGCCCGAAGAGGGTCATGGACCAGGGCGCGCCGGCTGCTACCACCGCGCGCTCGGGATGGTCGGGGTCGAACAGCCGGAGCATGCCCAGGTCCTCGGCCCCGCGCGACAGGACCGTCCGGAGCCCCTCGTGATCGGTGTCGACGAGGGGCACGGCCCGGCGCCACCGGGCCAGGCGCTCGACCGGCGTGGCCCGCTCCACCGGCTGGTCGCAGGTGTAGCGGGGCTCGACGGCCACGCCGTCCATGACCGGCGTGAGGCTGAAGCAGATGGTCCAGTCGCCTCCGACCGGGACGATGGCCTCCATGGTCGCCAGGTCGCCCGCCAGGCGGACGGGGACGGTGAAGGCGATCCGGGACCCCCGGCTGGTGGCCCCCCGGCGGCAGTCGAGTGCGAGGAGCTGGGTCTGGCCGGGATGGTCCCGGCCGTCGCGCTCCCCCCGGCCCTCCGGGCCGTCGCGCTCCCCCCCGCCCTCCGGGCCGCCGGGGCCGCTCAGGCCGCCGGGGCCGCTCAGGCGGCCCGGGACGGCGTCGGGCCTCGACACGTCCGGGTCCCGGGCGCCCCGTCCCTCCTTGACCTCGGAGGTGGCCGCGAAGTCGGCCTCGAGGAGCAGCTCCACCAGGCAGTACGCCGGCTCGACGCCGACGTTGCGGATGCGCACGTCCTCCCGCATCCCCCGGCCGACGTAGCGGGAGCGGAACACGAGAAGGGTCGGCTCGGGCAGCTCGGCGTGGGAGCGCGCCCGGGACACGAACGTGGCGCTGAACGGGTCCTCGCAGGAGATGGCCAGGCGCTCGGGCCGGCTCCCGTTCACCCGCAGCTCGCAACGGGAGAGGAAGCGCGTGTCCCGGAGGAAGAACCCCTGAGGACCTCCAGGCACGAGGTCCCCGCCCGAGTCGCTGATGCAGAAGGCCGATCCCTCCACGAGCGTCACCGTGCCGTCGAGGCGCCCGGGTGCCGGGGCCTCGAAGCCGGCGGTCCAGGCATCACCCACGGGTGCCGGAGCTTAGGCCGTGTCGCCGGCGCCTCCGGCGCCCCGCCCGGGGCCCCGACCCCGGGCTCCTCCGAGCGTCGGGGGCCCCGGC
>JBOGGR010000054.1:0-9510 GCA_050744025.1 Acidimicrobiales bacterium | reverse complement strand
ACGTGCGCCCGCCGGGGGACAGCGCCGGCCCACTCGGGGGCTTCGGCAAAGTGCTGGCGGCTGGGCGGCGGCTGTCCGGTTTGCGACATCTGTCGCTTTTCGTACAGCCCACTCAGCGACCGTCGGTTGAGTGAGCCAGCACGACCGCCCGCCTGGCGCGCATGGCCTCGGCCGTGTGGCCGACGGGCGTGAACCCCCATATATGGGTTTTACGGCTGCCCGTCTCGGCGTAGGCCACCCCGTCGCTCGCCAGCCGGCCGGCGAACTGCCGTGCCTGCTCCATGGCCTGGCCGGGGGAGCGCACCAGGCCGCACCACCAGTCCAGGCGCCGGAGGAACGAGGGCAGGTCATCGAAGCGGAGCAGCGCGTCGAGGGTGGCGGGCAGGGCCTCGCCGGCGGCCGAAGCCAGCTCCGCGACCCGCTCGGGGGTGAAGCTCCCCTCCAGGTGGACGTGGAGCTCCACCTTGGGCAGGGCCAGCAGGGCCGCCCGGTCCAGCGGCGCCGGGGCCGCCGGCGACCGACCCTCAGGACAGTCGCCGACCGTCACGCAGCCACAGCCGCCGCTCCCGTCCCCGCTGGCGTCGTCACGGGCAGGCCAGGGCTATGTCCTGGGGGCGCACCGGCACCCTGGAGAGGGCCAGCCCGGTGGCGTCCCGGATGGCGGCCACCACGGCCGGGGTCGACGAGATGGTCGGAGGCTCCCCCACCCCCTTGGCGCCGAAGGGGGCGCCCGGCTCGGGCTCCTCGATCAGCGCTTGCACCAGCACCGGCGGCATGTCCAGGGCGGTCGGGATCAGGTAGTCGGTGAACGAGGGGTTCCGGACCCGGCCGACCTCCATCACCATCTCCTCCATCACGGCCAAACCCACTCCCTGGGCGATGCCGCCCTCGATCTGGCCGGTGACCTGGACAGGGTTGAGGACTCGGCCCACGTCCTGGGCGGTGGCGACCTCGACGATGCGGACCAGCCCCAGGTCGGGGTCGACGTCGACCACCGCCCGGTGGGCGGCGAAGGCGAACGACACGTGGGCCGCCCCCTGGCCGTCGGCGTCGAGGGACGACGTCGGGGCGTGGCGGAACGTGACCGTCTCCTCGACGGCCCCGTCCCCGGCGGCATCGGCCACGGGGACGTCGATGGCCCCGTCGAGGGACACGATCCGGCCGTCGGTCAGGTCCAGGGTGTCCGGCGCCACGTCGTGGCGGGCGGCCACCAACTCCACGAGTCGCCGGCCCACTGCCCGGCAGGCCGCCTCCACGGCCCCTCCTGACATCCAGGTCTGGCGGCTGGCCGAGGTGGAGCCCGCCGAGCCGATCCCCGAGGTCTCTGCAGGCCCGAGCACCACCTCGTCCACTCCCAGCACCTCGCGCGCGATCTGCTGGGCCAGGGTGACGAAGCCCTGCCCTACCTCTGCCGCCGCGCAGGTGACAGTGACGAGCCCCCGCTCCAGGCGGCAGCGGGCGGTGGAGTAGTCGTCGAAGCCCTCGGAGTACATGAGGTTCTTGTAGCCCACCGCGAAGCCGACCCCCCTCTTCACCCGGGAGGGGTCGGCCGTGCGGCCCGCCCCTCCCGGCTGGGCCATCAGCGGGAGGGTGGCGGGCTCGCCCGCTGGCAGGGGAGCCGACGCACAGCCCCGGATGACCTCGGCCACCGGGGCCGTTCCCCGCACGACCTGGCCGGTGATGAGCGTGTCGCCAGTGGCCAGGGCGTTGCGCAGCCGCAGCTCGACCGGGTCCAAGCCGACGGCGTGGGCGAGGCGATCCATCTGGGTCTCGTAGGCGAAGCATGCCTGGACTGCGCCGAAGCCCCTCATTGCCCCGCAGGGTGGGTTGTTGGTGCGCACCGCCCAGCCCTCCACGAGGGCGTTGGGCACGCGGTAGGGACCGGTGCCGAAGCAGGTGGCGTTGGAGATGACTGCCGTGGACGAGGATGCGTACGCTCCCCCGTCCAGCACGATGCGGGCCTCGACCGTCACCAGCCGGCCGTCGGCGCCCGCGTGGTGGCGGTACCACATCCGGGCCGGGTGGCGGTGGACATGGCCGAGGAAGGACTCCTCCCGGGAGAACACCATCTTCACCGGCCGCCCGGTGCGGAGGGCCAGCAGGCAGATGTGGACCTGCAGGCTCACGTCCTCCCGGGCCCCGAAGGCCCCTCCCACCCCGCCCAGGTGAAGGCGGACCTTGTGCTCGGGCAGGCCCAGGCAGGCCGCCACCTGGGCCCGGTCGACGTGGAGCCACTGGGTCGAGATGTAGAGGTCGACGCCGCCGTCCTCGCCGGGGATGGCGAGGCCCGACTCCGGGCCCATGAACGCCTGGTCCTGCATCCCCACCTCGTACGTCCCCTCGACGGCCACGGCTCCGGTGCGGCCGGGGTCGCCGTGGCGGATGGTGAGGTGGCGGAAGACGTTCCCGTCCGGGTGGATGGGAGGGGCTTGGATGGCGACCTCGGGGTCCACGAGGGGCTCGGACACGTCGTAGCCCACGGCGATGGCGCCGGCCGCCCGCCGGGCCGTCTCGGGGTGGTCAGCGGCCACCGCCGCCACCGGCTCTCCCATGTACCGCACGACGTGGTCCGCGAACACCGGCTGGTCGGCGTGCTCGAGCCCGTAGGTGAGCTGGCCGGGGACGTCGCTCGCGGTCAGCACGGCCCGGACCCCCGGGACGGCCCAGGCTCCCGAAGGGTCGATCCCGGTGATGGCCGCCGACGGGTGCGGGGCCCGAAGGACGTGGCCCCACAGCATCTCGTCGGCCCACAGGTCCGACGAGAAGGCGAAGCGACCCATCACCTTCGGGATGCCGTCGGGACGGGCGGCGGCATCTCCCACCCTGCCCCGGCGGGTCCGGGGCGGGGACAGCGTGCTGGCCGCCGTCACCCCTGCCTCCCCGCCGTCCGGGCCGGCTCTGCCGGGCCGGCTCTGCCGGCTCCCCCGGCTCCCCGGCCGGCCTGGACCGCCTGCACGGCGGCCAGGATGCGCCCGTAGCCCGTACAGCGGCACAGGTTGCCCGAGAGGGCCTCCCTCACCTGGAGGTCGGTGGGATCGGGGTTGCGAGCGAGGAGGTCGTGGACGGCGACCACCAGACCCGGCGTGCAGAACCCGCACTGCACAGCCCCCTCTGCCACGAACGCTGCCTGGATGTCGGACAGCACCTCTGGGCCCGAGCCGCCCAGGCCCTCCACCGTCACGATGTCGGCGCCGACGGCGCTGGCGGCCATGACCAGGCAGGCGCAGACCAGCGTGCCGTCGACGAGCACCGAGCAGGAGCCGCACTCCCCCTGCTCGCACGCGTTCTTGGAGCCCGGGAGGCCCAGACGCTCGCGCAGGACGTAGAGCAGGCTCTCCCCCGGCCACGCCGACTCGACGTCGCGCTCGGCCCCGTTCACCCGCAGCCGGTAGTCGATCAGCTCGTCGTCCATCGTCCGTTCCCGCGGCTCGGCCCGTGACCCTGACCCGCCCCGCCAGGCCCGTCTGCCCGACCCGCCCCACCGGGCCCGTCACCCTGGCCCGCCCGCCCCGGCCCCCTCGCGACCGCCCGTCCCAGCGCCCGCTCCGCGCACACGCCCACGGCGTGACGGCGGTAGCCGGCGGTGGAGCGGTGGTCGTCGATGGGCCGGGCGGCGGCAGCCACGAGGTCGCCGAAAGCGGCCAGATCGACAAGGCCCCCGGCCAGCTCCCAGGTCTCCCAGTCGAGCCGGGACGCGGCGAAGCCCTCGGCCTCGATGGCTCTGATGGGGACAGGCCCCACCGATCCGAGGGCGCAGCGGACCTGGCGCTTCGCCCCGTCGAGGGCCAGGGCCACCGAGGCCACCGCGATCACCATGGCGTTGCGGGTCCCGATCTTCAGGAACTCCTGGGTGCCGAACCCGGTGGGCACCCGAACCTCGGTCACCACCTCCCCCGGCTCTATCGAGGTCCGCTTCGGGCCGACCACGAAGTCGCCGAGGGCCAGCCGCCGTTCGCCGCCCCGCCGGGCCAGGACGACCGTAGCCTCCAGGGCTGCGAGGACCGGGAGGGTGTCGCCGGCCGGCGACGCCGTCCCCAGGTTGCCGCCCAGGGTCCCAGCGTTGCGGATCTGCGGCGATCCCACCGTGCGGGCGGCCTGGGCGAGGCCAGGAAGGAGCTCGCAGAGGGGCGACAGCATCATCTCGGTGTACGTGAGGGCGCCTCCGAGGACCAGCTCGTCGTCCTCGAGGCGCCAGCCTTGCAGCTCCGCCACCCTCGCAACCGCGACTACCGCTGGGGGCCGGCGCCGGCCGAAGTTCACCTCCACCATGAGGTCGGTGCCACCGGCCAACAGATCGGCGTCGGGCCGGCGGTCGAAGGCGTCGAACACCTCGTCCAGGGACCCAGCCACGACAACGGACACCGCCGTTACTCTACCCTCGGAACGGGCGGACGTTCAACAGTTTGTCAATCGCAGTGCTGGTGCGCGGGTCGAAAGACCAGACGCAGGCGGGGAGTGCTCCACGGTTACGCTGTCGGGGTGACCCTGGAGGCGGAGCTCACGATCGAGCCGTTCGTGGCCGGCACCCGGGGGCCCCACGTGGAGGCGGCCACGGCGGCAGCGCGCGCCGCCGGGCTGACCGTGGAGGTCGGGCCCTTCGGCGACCGCGTCTCGGGAGAAGACCACCAGGTTCTCGGGGCCGTAGCCGACATGCTCCGGGGGGCCGTCTCCCAGGGAGCCACCCGGGTATCGATCCAGGTGACGGTCCGGCCCGAGCCCCAGTGACGGGTCGGACCCCAGCGCCGGCGACGGTGCGGCCCGAGCGCCGGCGAGGTGCTGGCGGAGCGCCATTGACAACCCGTTGACCGCGGCAACACAGTGGGCGGCGATGGCCCCTACCCTCCTCTCCAATCCCCGAGTGCGGGCCCCCCTCGACGCCATCCCTCCCCCGTCGCGGGAGCCCCTGGCCTTCCACCGCCGCCTTCCGGCGTACGCCCGGACCCCCCTGACCGAGGCACCGGCCCTGGCCGACCGGCTCGGGGTAGGTAGGCTGTGGGTCAAGGACGAGTCGGCCCGGCTCGGGCTTCCCTCCTTCAAGGTCCTGGGCGCCTCGTGGGCCACCTATCGCGCCATCGCCGCCCGCCTCGGCGCCGGCCTGGAGCCGTGGTCGACGCTGGACGAGCTGGCCACCCGGGTGGCCGGCCTCAGCCGGGCGGCCGGCGCGTGGCCCATGGCCCTCGCCGCTGCCACCGACGGCAACCACGGGCGCGCGGTCGCCCGGGTGGCGGCCCTTCTCGGCCTGGAGGCCCGCATCTTCGTGCCGGCCGGCACCGCCCCGGCCCGCATCGGGGCCATCGAGGCGGAGGGGGCCTCCTGCACGGTCGTGGACGGCACATACGACGACGCGGTCCGCCGCTCGGCGGAGGAGGCCGGGAGCCACTGCCTGGTGATCTCGGACACCTCCTGGCCCGGGTACGAGGACGTGCCGGCGTGGGTGATCGACGGCTACTCCACCGTCTTCTGGGAGGTGGACGAGGCTCTCGGCGGGGCCGGGCTCACGGGCCCCGACCTGGTGGTCACGCCCATCGGCGTGGGCGCGCTCGCTGCTGCCACCGTCCGCCATTACTTTCGTCCCGACCGTGGGCGGCGCACCGCGATCATCGGCGTAGAGCCCCTGGCGGCGGCGTGCGTGCTGGCCTCGGCCCGGGCCGGCCGCCTGGTCACGGTGCCAGGGCCCCACGCCTCGATCATGGCCGGGCTCAACTGCGGCACCCCGTCGGTCGTGGCCTGGCCGAGCGTCTCTTCGGGTGTCGACCTCTTCGTGGCGATCGACGACGAGCCGGCCCGGGAGGCCATGCGCAGCTTGGCCGCCGCCGGCATCGTCGCCGGCGAGACCGGGGCCTCGGCCCTGGCCGGCCTGGGGGAGGTCCTCACCGGCCCCGACCACGAGGAGCGGCGCCGCGAGCTGGGCCTCGGGCCCGGCTCGTCGGTGCTCGTCATCTGCACCGAGGGGGCAACCGACCCGGTCGCCTACCGCGCCATCGTGGGCCGGGAGCCCCACCTGGTGGGAGCGGCGGGGTGACAGGTTTGCGGCCCGAGGCAGGGGCCGCGGCGCCGGCCCCCGGCCCGTCCGCTGCCCCCGGCCCGTCCGCTGCCCCCGGCCCGTCGGCGGCCCGAGGCCCGTCCGCCCGTGCGCTCCGGGGGACCACGCTCGCCGTGCTCGTCCTCCTGCTGGTCCAGTTCGGGCTCGGGATGGCGGTCAACCTCTTCGTCCGCATCCCTGCCCGCCACCCGGGCGCGCATCCCAGCGCCTACCTTTCGGGCGCCTCCACGAGCGTCGGTTGGGCCCTGTCCCACTCTGCCGTGGCGCTGGCATCCCACGCCGGGCTTGGCCTGCTCCTCGTCGTGGCCGGCCTCGTGCTCCTCGGGATGACCATCGCCGCCGGGCGCACGGGCCCCGCCGTCGCCGCCGTCGTGGGCGTCCTCGCCGTCATCGGGGCCGGCTTCAACGGCGCCAGCTTCCTCAGCTACAACCACGACGTCAGCTCCTACGTCATGGCCCTCCTCTTCGCCCTGGCCGTGCTCTGCTACGTGGTCGCCCTCTTCCTCCTGCCCCGGCCGGCCGATCCCTGACAGCGCCGCCCTGCGCCACTCCGCCCTACGCACGCCGCCCTACGCCACGCCGCCCTACGCCACGCCGCCCTACGCCACGCGCTCCAGCCCGGCCAGGTCGGGCTCGCCCGCCGGAGTGGCCGCCGCCTCCCGCCTGACCTGGCCCCGGGCCAGCACGAAGTAGATGACGCCCCCGAACACGATCCCCATGTAGATGCTGAGGTCGGCCCCGTTGGTGAGGGTGGACAGCGGCCCCGAGAACGGGAGGGTGTTGATCCACATGGCGGCCGCCACCATCCCGACGAGCTGGGCCACGAGCCCGGGCCAGTTGGCCCCGCCGTGGCGCCAGTACAGGCCCCCGGCCCTCGCGAACAGGGACCGCACGTCGTACCTGCCCCCCCGCAACAGCCAGTCGACCAGGTAGATGGCCGCCCACGGCCCGAGCCAGATGATGATGAACGACAGGAAGTCGCTGAGGAGCGTGCTGAAGGAGGACGAGAAGATGGCGTAGGCCGTGAGCCCGCAGCACACGACCGTGTCGATGAGCACGCAGTGGACCCGTTTCAGCTTCAGGCCGATGCTCTGGAGGGTCACGCCCGACGAGTACAGGTCGATGGTGTTGATGCAGAAGAGCTGGACGATGGCCACGATCAGGTAGGGGACGAGGAACCAGCTCGGGAAGGCGTGGGGCAGGCCCGAGATGGGGTCGGTGGACGACGGCACGCCGGTGGCCACGGCCGCCCCCAGCACCTCCAGGAGGACCGACGGGATGAACCCGCCGAGGAACACCCACCACACGACCCGGCCCTGACTGGTGCTCCTCGGCAGGTAGCGGGAGTAGTCGTTGGCGTTCTCGGTCCAGCCCAGCCCCCCGGCCGAGATGACGAGCACCACCGCGACCAGCATCGTCTCCCAGTTGGCGCCCAGGTGGGGTGCGCTGAGGTTGACCTTCGGAGTGGTCAGGATGGCGAGGATGATGAACAGGGCGATGAACGGGAACGTGAGGATCCGCAGCACCCGCATGATCGTGCTGTGCCCGAGCAGGGGCAGGACCAGCTGGATGGCCGCGGCGATGATGATGAGCGCGACCTTGAGCGGTGTCCCGGGGTGGTAGCCGGCCTTGGTGGCGAGAGCCAGGCCGGCCAGCACCACCAGGGCCACTCCCTCGGTCTCGAAGCCGACCTGGGTCAGCCAGTTGAAGATGGCCAGCACCCGGTTGCCCCGTATCCCGAAGGGCGCCCGGCTGATCGTGAAGGCCGTCGTCCCGGCCTGGGGCCCCTGGAGGCTGAGCACGCCCGTCAGGAGGTAGAAGAGGTTGCCGATCACGATGACGATCAGCGCCTGCTCGAAGGACAGCTTGAAGGCGGCGATGATGAGGGTCCCGTAGACGACGAACTCGATGTTGACGATGGCGCCGGCCCACATCCAGAACAGGTCGACCGGCCGGCCCCACCGCGACCGGGGCGGCACGTAGTCGATCCCCCGCTGCTCGATGGCGGCCACGGCGGGGGCCGTCGCCACCCCGCCGGCGCCGCTCGCCACCCCGCCGGCGCCGCTCGCCTCGTACCTCGGGCTGTCCATCGTGGTCACCCCCCGGATTGACAGTTTGTTGAGGGAGACGATACTACGGCCCATGCCCGCGCGGAAGGTTCTGAGAGGAGCCCGCTGGCCCGGTGATGTCGCCGTCGAGGACGGCCGGGTCACGGAGGTCGGGACAGTGGCCGAACGCCCCGGTGACGCCGTGGTCCGCTGCGACGGCAGCATCGTGACGCCGGGCCTCGTCAACACCCACCACCACCTGTACCAGTGGATGACGAGGGGCCGGGCCACCGGGTGCGACCTCTTCGGCTGGCTCAGGGAGCTGTACCCGGTGTGGGCCCGCCTCACCGTGGAGGACGTCGGGGCCGCCGCCCTCGTCGGCCTGGCCGAGCTGGCCCTCTCGGGGGCCACCACCGTCGCCGACCACCACTACGTCGTGCCGGGCGGCGACGACCACGTCTTCGACGCGATCGCCGCGGCCGCTCGCGAGGTCGGCGTGCGCCTCCACCTGTCCCGCGGCTCGATGGACATGGGCGAGAGCAGTGGTGGCCTGCCTCCTGACAGCCTGGTCGAGCCGACCGAGGCGATCCTCTCCTCCACCGAGGCGGTGGCGGCCCGGCTCCACGACGGGGAGCGCGTGAGCGTGGTGGTGGCACCGTGCAGCCCGTTCTCGGTGACGCCCGAGCTGATGCGGGAGTCGGCCGCCCTGGCGCGGCGCCTGAGGCTCCGCCTGCACACCCACCTGGCCGAGACCCTGGAAGAGGAGCGTGACTGCCTCGCCCGCTTCGGGCGCCGGCCCCTCGACGTGGTCGAGGACCTGGGCTGGCTGGGAGGCGACGTCTGGTACGCCCACGGCATCCACCTCGACGACGACGAGGTGCGCAGGATCGGGGCGGCCGGCGCCGGCGTGGCGCACTGCCCGAGCTCCAACGGCCGCCTCGGCTCCGGCATCTGCCGGGTCACCGATCTGCTCGGGTCAGGGGCCCCGGTCGGCCTCGGCGTGGACGGCCCCGCCTCCAACGAGGCCGGTGTGCTGTTCCCCGAGATGCGCCAGGCCCTGTACCTCGCCCGGCTGCGGGCCGGCCGGGCAGACGTGCTCGGCCCGGCCGGGGCGCTCCGGCTCGCCACGGCGGGTGGGGCCGACTGCCTCGGCCGCACCGACCTGGGTCGCCTGGAGCCCGGCGCCCGGGCCGACCTGGCCGTGTGGCCGGCTGACGACCTGGCCGACGTCCCCGACGCCGTGGCAGGGCTCGTCCTCGGCCCCGACCGCCGGGTCCGCCACCTCCTCGTGGGTGGCGAGGAGGTCGTGACCGACGGGCACCTGGTCGGCGCCGACCTGGCCGCCGCCCACGCCGGGCTGGCCCGCCGGGCCCGCCGCCTTTGGCCGTAGGGCCCGGCCCCCCGCCGGCCCCCGCCGGC
>JBOGGR010000053.1:0-4117 GCA_050744025.1 Acidimicrobiales bacterium | reverse complement strand
ACTCCCTGTCGTCCGGGCAACCAACTACAAGAAAGAGAACAATGCTCAACGCCATCAAGCACCGTCTCGGCCGAGACGATGAGGAAGGCTTCACCCTCATCGAGCTCATGGTCGTCGTCCTGATCATCGCCATCCTGATGGCGATCGCCATCCCCACCTTCCTCGGGGCAAGGACCCGAGCCCAGGACCGAGGCGCGCAGGCTGACGTGAAGAATGCGCTCACCAGCGCCGCGACGCTGTTCACCGACAACCAGAACTACGCGTCGGTAGGGATCTCGGGCCTTTCTGCGGCCGAGCCCAACTTGTCTTTTGCCTCGACTCTCGGCAGCGGTGATACCACCAATACCGTGCTCGTGGCGAATGGTGAGACCACTGCCGGCAATCCTTCCACCTCCTGGATCAGCTTCGAGGTGCAGTCGGCCTCAGGGACCTGCTGGGGCGCCAACCAGCCGGCAAATGGAGCCACCGTGTACTTTGGTTTGGCGAGTACGACCTGTGCCGCCCCGTCAGCGACAGGTGTCCCGACTGGGTTCAAGTCAGGCACCACCTTCAGCGACTTCACGCCATAATCCATTAGGACAGTGACTAGGGCGGGACGGCCGAGATGGCCGGCCCCGCCCTAGTCAGTCTCGGAGATGCCAGCGTGCAGCTGACCAACAGACGGGTCCCGGAAGGCACATCTTGGCGCCGAGCGTCTTTGACAACGACCGCAGTCACGGTCGGTGCCGGCATGGGCTATACGCTCTTATGGACGTCCGTGATCCGTGGCCATGCATACTGGGCCACTCCGGGCGACCTCTGGGCAACGGTGCGGGACGCTCATTACGTGGGCTGGGGCTATTTCGGAGGTATTTACGGAGCAGGGACGGCCCTGGTTACGTTTCCGGGCTACTTCGTCCTCCTGGCCCCCGTCGTGATGTTGACCGGGGCGCTGGGCCTGACAGAAGGCTTCCCCTTCTACCCGCCCCATCCCACAGCGTGGCTGGTGATAGGGCCGTTCACGATGCTCACGAACGGGGTGGCCCTGTTCGCGCTGGACAAGCTGGCGGGGCGGCTGGGGGTGGGCCGGCGGGGGCGGTGGGTGCTCTCGGCGGGGGCCATGGTGGCCCTGTGGCCGTCGACGGCGCTGTGGGGGCATCCCGAGGACGTGCTGGCGCTGGCGCTCGGGGTGTACGCCCTCGTGGCCGTGATCGACAGGCGGTGGCGGGCGTGCGGGTGGCTGTTCGGGGCGGCGCTGGCGTGCCAGCCGCTCACGATCCTCATCTTCCCCGTCGCCATGGCCGTGGCCTTCCGGGAGCGGGGTTGGCGGTCGCTGGCGCCTCTAGTCGGGCGGGCTGCTGCCCTGCCGGCGTTCCTGCTCGCCGTGGTGCTGACGGCCGACTTCCACGACGCCTGGCGGGCCCTCACGAGGCAGCCCAACTTCCCCAAGCTGGACTGGCCGACCCCGTGGATGGCGCTCTCGCCCCATCTCGGCCACGACACGGTGGCGGCGGGGCCGGGGCGGATGATCGCCGTGGTCGCCGCCATCGGCATCGGCGTCTGGCTGGCGACGCGCCGTCGTGACCCGCTCACTCTCGTATGGGCAGCCGGGCTGGCCATGGCCGGCCGGTGCGTGTTCGAGTCGGTGATGGTGCCTTATTACGTGGCTCCGGCCGTCGTCCTGCTGCTTGTCGCCTCCTGGCACCAGCCACTGTGGCGGCGGGGGATGGCCGTTGTGGCAGGCGTGCTCGTCACGGTGATGACGTTCTGGCACCTGGGGCCGTGGCTCTACTGGGGCTCGATGGTGGCCCTGCTCGCCGTCGAGGCGGGGGCGGCCTGGCCCGGGCCAGCCCGGTCCGGGGCAGGCCGGCGCGCCGAGGCCGTGACGGACCTGTCCTCCGCCGAGGCCGAGGAGGCCGAGGCGGCCCCCAGCGAGCCACCTGTACCCGCGCTGGCCTGAGCCCCGGAGCATGCTGACCCCTGGTGGCAGAGTGATGTATATTCTGGCGTATGAAGCGTACCAACCTCTACCTGGACGAGGGGCAGACCACCGCGCTGGACGAGGTGGCGCGAGGGCAGGGCATCTCTCGGGCCGAGCTGGTCCGACGGCTCGTCGACCGCGGGATCGGGACGACGCCGCGGGACCTCCACGCCGACCTCTCGGCGATCGAGGAGTCCTTCGGCGTGCTCGGTGACGACCAGCTCCCCGGCCGGGGCCCAGACGCCCGCACGGCCCACCTGGACCAGATGCGCCGCCTGTGATCCTCCTCGACAGCGATGTCCTGATCGCCCACCTGCGCGGGACCCCTCGAGCCAGGGACTGGCTCCTGCGTGCCCGCCGTGACTCCGGGCGCCTGGCGACGAGCGCGGTCAGCGTGGCCGAGGTCGCTGGGGGTATGCGGTCGCAGGAGCGCCACGAGGTGACCCGTCTGCTGTCGAGCCTGGACATCTTCCCGGTGAGCGAGCGGGTCGGGTGGAAGGCGGCCGAGCTGATGCGCACCTACCGCCGCTCGCACCCGGGGATCGGGTTGGGAGACTTCCTGATCGCCGCAACGGTGGCGACAGAGGGTCTCCAGCTGGCCACCCTGAACGTCCGGCACTTCCCCATGTTCCCCGGGCTTCGCCCGCCGTTCGTGCTCTCCCGACCCGGCCACGAGCTTCAGTAGGGATCTCGCCGGAGGAGGGGCCGGGCGGCCGGCGGGGGTGGGCACGGGGAGTGGGCGGCGCGGCTGCTATTTCGCCGCTCCTTGTGCTCAAGTAGGGCCTGAGAGTGGGCGATGGAACTCTCGATGCTCTGCTCCTCCGGCCGGCCTACCCTCCAGGGGTGTTCACCGTGGCCTTGGTGGTGAGCGCCGTGGTCGGGCTCGCCGTGGGCTCCTTCCTGAACGTGGTGGTGCACCGCGTGCCGATGCGGGTGTCGGTGGTGCGGCCCCGCTCCCAGTGCCCGGGCTGCCAGATGCCGGTCGCTCCCAGGGACAACGTCCCGGTGGTGTCCTTCCTCCTGCTCCGGGGGCGGTGCCGGAGCTGCGCCGAGCCCATCTCGCCCCGCTACCCGGTGATCGAGGCCCTGACGGCCGCCCTGTTCGTGGGCGTCACCCTGCGCCTCGGCCTCGACCTCTCGGTGCTGGCCTACTGGCTGTTCGCCGCTGCGCTGGTGGCTGTCGCCGCCATCGACCTCGAGCACCACATCGTGCCGAACCGCGTCGTCTACCCGACCCTCGCCGTGGCGGTCCCGCTCCTCGTGCTGGCCGCCGTCGTCGACCATTCGCCGGCGGCCCTCCTGCGGGCGGCCATCGGCGGGGCTGCGGCCTTCGTGGCCCTCCTCGTCATCCACCTGGTCCAGCCGAGGGGCATGGGCTTCGGCGACGTGCGCCTGGCCGGGGTCATCGGCGTCTTCCTCGGGTGGCTGGGGCTCGGGCTGGTGGCGCTGGGGCTGTTCGTCGGGTTCCTGCTGGCGGCGGCGGCGGGCATCGCCCTCATGGCGGCAGGCAGGGCCGGGCGCAGGTCCCAGGTCCCCTTCGCCCCGTTCCTCGCGGCCGGGGCCATGACGTCATTCCTCTGGGGCGCCCCCCTCGTGCGGATGTGGCTGGGGGTGGGGGCGTGAGGGCCCCGGCCCGGGCCCGGACCGTCGGGCTCGACATCGGCACCTTCGCAGTTCGGGCGGCCGAGGTGGGGGTCAAGGACGGGCGTCCGTGGGTGTCCCGTTTCGCCCAGGTGTCGCTGCCTCCCGGCGCCGTGCTCGGCGGCGAGGTCGTCGATCCGGCGACGGTGGCGGCGGCCATCCGCCGGCTGTGGTCCGAGGGCGGCTTCAAGGCCCGCCGCGTCGTGGTGGGTGTGGCGAACAGCCGGGTCGTGGTCCGGGAGGCCGAGATGCCGGCCATGGACGACGAGGACCTCCGGGCAGCCCTGCGTTTCGAGGCGGCCGACCTCATTCCCCTTCCCGTCGAGGAGTCGGAGCTCGACTTCCAGGTCATGGAGGAGATCGAGGGGCCGGGCGGGGAGAGCCGGGTGCGTCTCCTGCTGGCCGCCGGCCAGCAGGACATGATCGAGATCGCCCTGGCCACCACCGGGGCGGCCCGCCTCACCCCGACGCTCGTGGACATCGTGCCGTTTGCGCTGGTGCGGGCCCTGGCGGTGC
>JBOGGR010000052.1:0-1582 GCA_050744025.1 Acidimicrobiales bacterium | reverse complement strand
CGGTGCGGCGGGACGGGGCGGCGGGGCGGTGCGGGGCGGGACGAGATGGCGCGGAAGAGGCGGGGAGGAGGGCCCGGGCCACGTCGCCGGGCCACGTCGCCGGGCCACCGGACGAACTTGTGGCGCTGACGCGTCATTTTGACCTCTGAGCGCCACAAGTTCGCCGAGAGCGCCACCGGCCGGCCCGGGTCGCGACGACCCCGGCCGGGGCAGACCCCAGGCGGCCCGCCGCCTGCCTCCTACACCCGGCCGAGCCGCCAGCGCAGCGAAGGGGCGGGGACCGCCCGGGTCGTGGTGAGGTCGACGGTGGCCTTCTGAGCCCCGAGCGCCACGACCACCCGGCCCGCGCCCGTGCCGGCCGGCACCTTCTTCCCCAGGTGCCCCGGAGGAACCACCGAGAGCCGAGCGGTGAGGCCGGGCCAGCCGACCAGGGTCACGGGCCTGGCCGTGGTGGCCCGAACGGGTGAGGACAGCCAAGGGGCGTCCACCCTCCCGGCCCGAGTGCCGGGCGACAGGACGGTCACCGGCCTGACGGCGGCCTCGGCCGACACCAGCAGGCGCCGGCTGGCAGCCAGGGCGGCGGCGATCAGGCCCTGGCCCGGCGCCGGCTTGGCACCGAGCACGGCGCCGTAGAACGTCTCGGTCTGGCCGGCTACCTTCTTCTGGGCCGCGAAGACGAGGCAGCCCCGTGCCTGGGGGGTGGAGCCGGTCTTGATCCCTATGATGCCGTCCTGGCCGAGGAGCTTGTCGTAGTTCGAGACCAGGCCGGCCACCGGCAGGCTGACCTGGGTCAGGCGCACGGTGTTCGCGAGAGCGGGGACGGCCATGGCCAGCGGAGCCAGCTTGATCTGGTCCGCGGCCGTGCTGACGGTCTGGGGCGAGAGGCCGCTGACGTCGGCATAGTGGGTGTGGGTGAGCCCCAGCCCGGACGCCGTCGCGTTCATCTTGGCCACGAAGGCCGGCTCCGAGCCGGCGTCCCAGACGGCGAGGAGCCAGGCGATGTTGTCCCCGGAGGGGACGAGGAGGGCCTGGATGGCCTGGCGCTCGCTCAGCAGCTCGCCGGCCGCCACGGCCGCCACCGAGTCGCCCTGGGCCAGGTCGGACCGGTACCGGGCCACGTCGGCGGCGGTTATCGGGATGCCGGGCCCCTGCGCGTTGGGGGCCAGGGGGTGGTCGTGCAGGACGACGTAGGCGGCCATGATCTTGGCCACGCTGCCCACCGGGATGGGGGCGTCCCCTCCCACCGTCCCGAAGGAGCCGACGCCGCCGACCGAGATGCCGGCCTCGGCCCCCGCCGGCCACCGGAGGAGGGGTCGGGTGCCGGGCACCACCACGGAGCTCGTGAGGGTGGCCCGGAACGTGGCGCCGGGCACGCGGCGCGTGAGCTGCACGGCCACGAAGACCCCGCATGCCACGACGACCACGAGCAGGGCGACCAGAGCCGTGCGCACCTCGGCCCACCATCCCCCGGAGGGGCGACTCCTGGAGCGCCCCGGCTCGCGCCCCGGCCGCCCCGGACCCCGCCCCGGCTCGCGCCCCGGGCGCCCGCTGCGCCCCGGCCGCCCCGCCGGCTCGCGCCCCA
>JBOGGR010000051.1:0-3922 GCA_050744025.1 Acidimicrobiales bacterium | reverse complement strand
CCCGGCGGGTCGGCGGCCAGGCACCGATGGAGGCGCGTGCGGTGGTCGCCGACCTCGACTTGGTCCCTCTCGACCGCCCGGTGCAAGACCTCGCCTGTGACCTCGCCGACCCGCTGCTGCGCACCCTCGACGCGCTGCACCTCGCCTCGGCGGAGCTGCTCGGCGAGGCGTTGACCGCGTTCATCGCGTATGACCACCGACTCGTTGCCGCGGCGCAGGCCGCTGGTCTGCCCGTCGCCAGTCCTGGCATGCACCCACGACGACCGAAAGCTTGTCGGGGCCCGTCGGGTCGCTCGGTAGCCTGATCGGGCCGTGAGCCTGCGCTCCCTGCCCCCGCTGCTCCGAGAGGAGCCGGCCCTGACCCGGCTCGTGGGCTCGACCCACGCGGTGTTGTCCGTGCCGGAGCCGGCCAGGGCGTTCGTGGTCGCCGGCCTGGCCCACGTGTCGGACCGGGCGCCCGTCCTGGTCGCCACGCCGACCGGGACCGAGGCCGAGCGCATGGCCCACGACCTGGGGGCCTTCATCGGGCCGGAGCAGGTGACGTCGTTCCCGGCCTGGGAGACCCTCCCCTTCGAGCGGGTGAGCCCGAGCGTGGAGACCATGGGGCGCCGCCTCCGGGCACTCTGGCACCTGCGGGCCGGGGACGGGCCACGGGTGCTGGTGGCCCCGGTCAAGGCCCTGCTCCAGCGTCTGGGGCCGCCGGTCGCCGACCCCGGCCCGGTCGTCGTCTCCCCCGGCGACGTCCTCGACGCCGAGGACCTGGTGGCCAGGCTGGTCTCGGCCGGCTACCGCCGGGAGTACCAGGTGGAGCACCGGGGCGAGGTGGCCGTGCGGGGGGGCATCGTGGACGTGTTCCCCTCCACCGCTGAGGCCCCCGTGCGAATCGACCTGTGGGGCGACGAGGTCGACCGCCTGACCACCTTCGACGCAGGGGACCAGCGCTCCACGGCCGACCTCGGCCAGGTGGAGGTGTTCGGCTGCCGCGAGCTCGTGGCGAGCCCGGAGGTGAGGGCCCGGGCCCGGGCGCTTGTCGCGTCCGAGCCATGGGGGCGGGACCAGTGGGACCGCCTGGCCGAGGGCCTCTCCTTCGACGGCATGGAGTCGTGGCTCCCGTGGCTCGCCGGCGAGGAGCGGGTCCTGCCCGACCTCCTCGGTGCGGGGGCCCAGGTCGTGCTCGTCGAGCCGAGGCGGATGCGGGACCGGGCTGCCGAGCTCGTCGACGAGGAGCGCGCGCTCGCCGCCACGCTGGCGGAGACGTGGGGCGCGACGAGCGGGAGCGGGCACCGGTTCCCGGCGCTCCACCTCCATTTCGAAAGGCTGCTGGCGGGGACGAGGGCGCCCGTGTGGTCCATGGTCGCGGCGCCCGAGAGCCCGTCGACGCCGGCCGTGCTGGCCTCGGGCTGGGACCCGGTCGTGGGCGACGGGGCCCGCCTCGTGAAGCAGCTGCAGGAGATGGTGGCGGACGGCTACCGGGTGACGGTGTGCGCCGAGGGGGAGGGGAGCGGGGCCCGGCTGGCCGCCGCCCTCGGGGAGGAGGGGCTGGCGGTCCCGCTGCTGGGCGCGCCCGCCGCCGGCCAGCTTGCGGCGCCGGGGCTGCGAGTGGTGGTCCAGGGGCTGGAGCGGGGCTTCGTGCTGCCGGCGCTGAAGCTCGCCGTCCTGGCGGAGTCCGACGTAACCGGGCGGCGGCGGCCCCACCGGCGGGCACGGCCCAGGGCCAGGGCCACCGAGGGGTTCTTCGACGACCTGGCGCCCGGGGACTACGTCGTGCACCACACCCATGGGGTGGGCCGCTACGCCGGCATGGTCGAGCGGGCCATCGCGGGGGCCGAGCGCGACTACCTGCTGCTCGAGTACCGGGGCGGGGACAGGCTCTACGTCCCCTCCGACCAGATCGACGCCCTCACCCCGTACACGGGCGGGGAGAGCCCGTCCCTTCACCGGCTCGGGGGGTCGGAGTGGAGCCGGGCCAAGGCCAGGGTCCGCTCGGCGGTGCGGGAGATCGCCGAGGAGCTGGTCGCCCTGTACCGCCGGCGGACGACCGTGCCCGGGCACGCCTACCCGGCGGACACGCCCTGGCAGCGGGAGCTGGAGGAGGCCTTCCCCTACATCGAGACGCCCGACCAGGCCAAGGCCATCGACGACGTCAAGGCCGACATGGAGGAGCCGGTGCCGATGGACCGCCTCGTGTGCGGGGACGTCGGGTTCGGCAAGACGGAGGTGGCGATCCGCGCCTGCTTCAAGGCGGTCCAGGACGGCCGGCAGGCCGCCGTGCTCGTGCCGACCACCCTCCTCGCCCAGCAGCACCTCCAGACCTTCTGCGACCGCTACGCCGGCTACCCGGTCCGCGTCGAGGTGCTCTCCCGCTTCCTCACCCCGGCCCAGGCCCGCGTGGTCGTGGACGGGCTGGCCGGCGGCTCCGTCGACGTGGTCATCGGGACCCACCGGCTCCTGTCCGAGGACGTGCGGTGGAAGGACCTGGGCCTCCTCGTGGTGGACGAGGAGCAGCGCTTCGGGGTCTCCCACAAGGAGGCCATCAAGGCGCTGTCCGACGGGGTGGACGTGCTCACCCTCACGGCCACCCCGATCCCCCGCACCCTCGAGATGAGCCTGACCGGCATCCGGGACCTGACGCTCCTCCACACGCCGCCCGCCGACCGCCAGCCCATCCTCACCTACGTCGGCGAGTACGACGAGCGGGCCGTCAGCGAGGCGCTGCGGCGGGAGCTCCTGAGGGAGGGCCAGGCCTTCTTCGTCCACAACCGGGTCCGCGACATCCAGGCCACGGCGGCCCGGCTCCGGGCCCTCGTCCCCGAGGCCCGCATCGCCGTCGCCCACGGCCAGATGGACGAGGGCACCCGGGAGAAGGTGGTGCTGGACTTCTGGGAGGGCGGCTACGACGTCCTGGACTGCACCACCATCATCGAGTCGGGCATCGACATGCCGACGGTCAACACCCTGGTGGTGGACCGGGCCGACCTCCTCGGCCTCGGCCAGCTCCACCAGCTCCGGGGCAGGGTGGGGCGGGCAGGCCAGCGGGCGTACGCGTACCTGTTCTTCCCGCCGGAGCGGGCGCTCTCCGAGGAGGCGTACGAGCGGCTGCGCACGATCGGCGAGCAGACGGAGCTGGGCTCGGGCTTCAAGATCGCCATGCGCGACCTCGAGATCAGGGGGGCCGGCAACCTGCTCGGGGCCGACCAGTCCGGCCACATCGCCGCCGTCGGCTACGACCTCTACGTCCAGATGGTGAGCGAGGCGGTGTCGGAGCTGAAGGGCGAGGAGCGCCGGGCCCCCGCCGAGATCAAGCTCGAGCTGCCGGTGCAGGCGAACCTCCCGCCCGCGTACGTTGGACGGGAGGACCTGCGCCTCGAGGCCTATCGCCGGCTGGCCGCCGTCGCCACACAGGCCGAGGTGGACGACATCGCTGCCGAGTGGGCCGACCGTTACGGGCCGCCGCCGGCGCCGGCCGTGGCACTCCTCGAGGTGGCCCGGCTGCGGGCCGAGTGCGTCCGGACCGGCGTCCGGGACGTGACCGTGGTGGTGAGCGGCGGGCCGCTCTCGGGCGGGGCCGGCACGGCCCGCCTGGCCCCCCTCGCCCTGCCGGCGAGCGCCCAGGTGCGCCTCCGGCGCCTGCACCCGGGGGCGGTGTACAAGGAGGGGGCGGGCCAGGTCGTCGTCCCGCTGCCCAGGGGCGTCGCCCCGGGGGAGGCCGTCCTCGAGCTCCTCCGGGAGCTGGTGCCCGAGCCGGCGGCGGGAGCGGCCCGGGAGGGGAGGCCGGCTGGGACCGGGGAGCCAGGTGGCGGTAGGCTCACCGGACCGTGAGCCCCCGGCCAGCCACCCCTGCTCCCGCGCGGTGATCCACAGACCCGGCCTCCTCGCCCGCATGCCATGGGGTGCCGGCCGCGGCCGGGGCGACCCCCAGGGC
>JBOGGR010000050.1:0-10371 GCA_050744025.1 Acidimicrobiales bacterium | reverse complement strand
GGCGGGCCCGGCGCCTGGGGCGGGCCCGGCGCTTGGGGCGGGCCCGGCGGCTGGGGCAGGCCCGGCGGGACCGCCTGGACCGGCGGGGCTCGAGGTGGAGGCGCGGGCGTAGCGCAGGAACAGCGTGGAACCATCGGTGAGGACGTGGACCAGATCGAGGGGGACGGGCGAGGCTGCGGCCTGGGGAGGGCTGGCCAGCGGCCGGGAGCTGGCCGGGCCGGCCAGCTGGGGGGACAGGGACAGGCACAGCTCGTCGATGCGGTCGGCGGCCGCCAGCTGGGCCACGAGGGTCGGGCCGCCCTCGCACAGGACGCGGGTGAACCCTCGCTGGGCCAGGGCGCAGAGGGCCGGCTCGGGCTCGACGCGGTCCTCTCCGGCCACCACGACGTCGGCCACCAGGGCGGCGGCGGCCCGTCGCTCCTCGGGGGCGGAGGTGGCGGTGAGCAGCAGGGGCCGGGCGACCGCGCTGACGAAGAACGGTGACGCCAGGTCGAGCCCCAGCCCCCCGGTCACCACCGCGATCGGCGGCACCGGCGCCAGGCCCTGCTGAAGGCGCCGGGCCTGACTGTCGCCGTCCGGCCGTGCCGGCCCGTAGTGCTCCTGGCGGACCGTGCCTGCGCCGACCAGGATGACGTCGCACAGATCCCTGAGGGCGGAGAAGACGCTCCGGTCGGCAGGGGAGGAGAGGGGGCGGGACCGGCCGCCGACGTCGACCGCCCCGTCCACGCTGGCCACGAAGTTGACGCGGACGTGGACGGCTCGTCCGGCTGCCGGGCCGGGCCAGGCGTAGGCGCGGTGGGGATCCACGCTTTCGCCGGGCAGAGGAACGCTCCCGCCAGGCACGGGCGGGGCCGCGCTCCCGCCTGGCAGGGGGAACAGCTGTCGCAAGCCCGGAGGGCCTGGCCCCCCTGGCGGGGCTGGCTCTTCGCCGTTCGTCACCGACCTGCCTGGCGCCGGCGGGCGCCCCTCGGAGGAGGCGCCGTCATGGCCGTGTCGCCGAAACCCCGGCCTGGAGCCGGCGCATTCCTGCCAGCCAGCGGTCCCGGTCCCCCGCCCGCTGGCGCTCATAGGCCGCCACCTCGGGGTGGGGCAGGATCAGGAACCGCTCGTCGCGCAGCCCGGCCACGACAGCCTCCGCCACGTCCTCGGGCTCGATCATCCGGCCCGAGGCCAGGACGGCGGAAGCCCCGATCGGGCCCCCCGTCCCCCCCGTCCCCGGGCCCCCCGTCCCCGGGCCCCCCGTCCCCGGGCCCTCGGCGGCCAGGCCGCCCAGCAGCATGGGCGTGCGCACTCCCTGAGGGCACAGGCAGGACACCTTGATCCCGGCGTCGCCATGGGTGATCGCCAACCACTCGGCGAGAGCCACGACCGCGTGCTTGGTCACCGCGTACGGAGCGGCCCCGAGGTTCGTGAGGAGGCCGGCCGCCGACGCCGTGTGGAGGATGTATCCCTGGCCGCGGGCCAGCATCCCGGGGAGGACGGCCCGCACGGCCCGGACGTGGGCCATCACGTTGACCTCCCATATCCGCTGCCACTGGTCGTCAGGTGTCTCGACCCCGCCGCTCACCGCGATCCCGGCGTTGCAGCAGAGCAGGTCGACCGGGCCGCACTGACTCTCGGTCCGCTCCACCAGGGCCACCATATCGAGGTCCTGGCTCACGTCGGTGCGGGCCGCGACGCCTCGACTTCCGCGGAGGGACACCTCCCGGGCCACGGCTGCCGCCCCCTCACCGGAGAGGTCGGCCACCACCACTGCGGCCGCTCCCTCCTCCGCGAACTGCCGGCACAGGGCGGCCCCGATGCCGCCGGCGCCACCGGTGACGATGGCCACCTTCCCCGCCAGCTCCATGCCGGGAGGCTACCTCTGCCAGGTTCTGGTGGGAGCTCCTCATCGGGTGACATACCGGAGCTGTTCGCCGGGGTGCTGGTCGTGCGCGGGACCGCCGCCGGGCTGGCCCTGGTCGCCGACGGAGTGGCCCGGTGGTGGTCGGTGCCCCTCGCCATGCAGCCACCCAAGGGCGGCGCACCGAGCGGCTCAAGTCGGGGGGGCCGACGGACGACATGGCATTTGTGGCGATCTCGCTCACCCCCAGGTCGCGCCAGGCCAGCGCGTACTCGACCCTCTCCGGCGCCGGGGCCGGCATGCCCAGGTTCCCGGGTCACGAGCGTCCGGCACCCGAGTCGGCCGCCCGCCGGAGGCTGATCCATGTCGTGTCCATTCTCGCGGTCCTGGCAACTGCCGCCTATCTCGCCTGGCGAATCGGGTTCACGATCAACCTCTCGGCCTGGTGGGTGGCGTTGCCGTTGCTCGCTCTCGAGGTTCACAACGCTGTCGGGCTCGTCATGTTCACCGTCGCCCTCTGGGATGTCGACGCCGGCCCGCGAGTCGGGCCACGGCACACAACCGATCTGCGGATCGCAGTGCTGATCTCGACATACGACGAGCCGGAGGACGTGATCCTGCCGACCATCGCCGCCGCCGTCGCGCTCCAGCCGGCCCACGAGACGTGGGTCCTCGACGACGGACGGCGACCGAGCGTGAGGCGCCTCGCCGCCGAGCTCGGGGCCCGCTACCTCACCCGGCCCGACAACAAGAACGCGAAGGCCGGCAACCTGAACCACGCGCTCGAGTCGATCGAGGCCGACCTCGTGGCGGTGCTCGACGCGGACCACATTGCGCAGCCGTGCTTCCTGCGCAACACCCTCGGCTACTTCGATGATCCCGGCGTCGCTCTCGTACAGACTCCCCAAGACTTCTACAACCTCGACTCGTTCGAGCACCAGGCCCGAGGGGGCGCGAAGCTCTTCAACGAGCAGGCCATCTTCTACCGCGTGATCGCGGCCGCCAAGAACCGGTGGGGAGCGGCGTTCTGGTGCGGCACGGGCGCTGTCGTCCGTACGAAAGCGCTTCGCTCGGTCGGCGGCGTCGCCATAGGCACGGTGACCGAGGACATCCACACGACCATCCGTCTCCACCGGCAGGGCTGGAAGACCGTCTACCACAACGAGGTGCTCGCCCGCGGGATCGCCGCGCGCACGGCGTCCGAGTATCTCCTCCAACGCCGGCGCTGGGCGACCGGGGCCATGCAGGTTCTCCGGAGCGAGCGTCCGTTGACCGGTCCCGGGCTCACCTTCGGCCAGCGGCTCGGGTACGCGGCGACGCTCTGGGCCTGGTTCGACTCCTGGCGGAGCCTCGGCTACCTACTTCTGCCAGTCGTGGTCATCGCGACCGGAGGCGTGCCCATCAGGGCTTCGATCGTGGTGTTCGGCCCGCTGTTCCTATCTGTCCTCGCCGTCCAGTTCGTAGCGCTCCGCCTGCTCGCCCGCGGCCACTATCCACCGGTTCTCTCGATCCTCTTCGAGCTCCTTCGCATGCCAGCCGTGCTGGCGGGCACCCTCGCGCTCGTCCGCGACCGCTCTCGGGCCTTCCAGGTGACGCCCAAGGGAGCGGCAGCAGCCCAGGGTCGTCCCAGGGGCGCCGTGCCCACGCTGACTGTCGGGCTGCTCGGTCTCTCGGCCGCGGCGCTCGTCTGGTTCGCTCTGACCGTCGTCGGCCTGACGCCGCTCGACTACGGGGAGCCTGGAGTCGTCGTCAGTGCATGTGCCTTCCTCGCCGGGAACGCGACGCTGCTCGCGGCGGCGGCCCGCCGCGTGCGGCAACTGCGGTTCGCGCCCGAACGTCGGGCAGGCATCCGGCTTCCGGTCCTGCTCCAAGGGACGGTCGACGGCGTCCCGTGCGCTCTGTTGGACTTGTCACTCACCGGCGCACGGGTGGTCGCAGACGAGACCGATGAGGCACGCCTCGGTGACGAAGTGACCCTGTCGATGGGGCCCGCCGGGAGCACGATCCGCCTGCGCTGCGTGGTCCGCAGGCACACGGCGACCGGGTACCTGCGGGAGTCCGAGCTCGGCGTCGAGTTCTCGGGAGGCCAGAGTGAGGTCCTGGGCCGCCTCGCTGTCCTGCTCCTTGCCGGCGACTTGAACGACCAGGCACCCGAGAGCGGGGACCGGATCTTGGAGGTTGTCGGGCGCTAGCGGGCGATCGTCGTGTGCTTGTACTCGTTGAGCTCCGGCGCCTCGGCCAGCAGGTCGAGGACCCGGTCTATGGTGCGCCGCGCCAGGCCGGTGTCCTCACCAGGGCGGGTCATGAGGCGCACGAACACGGCCTCGTCCCCGGACACGAAGGTGGGCACGCCGAACACAGCGTGCTCGGCCACAGCCGCCTCGTGGGCCTTGCGCACGGTCTCCCGGGGCCACCCGGCGGCGACCTCGGCGAGCACGGCGTCGGCGTCCACCCCGTGGTCGGTCAGCGCCTGGCGTACTACCGCCTCGTCCCGGATGTCCCCGTCCTCGTCGTGGCGGGCCCGGAAGAGCGCGAGGTGGACGTCGGGGAAGGACGCCGGGAACCGGTCCCGGACGACGACCCCTGCTTCGAGAGCCAGCAGGTCCGGGGCCTTGGACGGGTCGTCCCAGACGTCGGGCTGGCCCTCCTCGACGTGGACCTGGCTGAGCGAGAACGGGACGAACTCCACGTCCCACTCGGCTCCGCCCGCCAGCCCGGCCACGAGGTGCTCGTGGGCGTTGCGGGCGAAGGGGCATCGGTAGTCCCAGGTCACGGAGAAGGCGGTAACGGTCATGCTGGTGTCAACGCCGCACCGGCGGCGGGGATTCCGTGCCGCCCTGGCGGCCGCCGTCGAGCGGGGCCAGGCGCCGGACGGCGAGCCCGAGGGCCGCTCCCACTGCCAGCCCGGCCACGACGTCCGATGCGTGGTGGATGCGGACGTGGACCCGGCTGGCGCTGACGACCAGGACCACGGCCAGGTAGAGGGGCCAGGCCGGGTCCTCGTCGGCCATCAGCACGATCGCGCAGGCGGCGGAGCTGGCGTGCCCGCTCGGGAAGCTGCTGGTGCGGGGCTGGCGCACGTAGTGAGGGCGCGGACCCCCGAAGGTGGGCCGGTGGCGGCGGAAGATCGACTTGATGGCCCCGTTGACGAGGGCCGACTCCAGGGCGAGCGTCAGGCCCAGCCTGACCGCAGCCCGCCGGCTCCGGGGCGAGCCCAGGTGTCGCAGGCCCCGCAGCCCGCCCAGCAGGAGCCAGACGAGGCTGTGGTCGCCGAGGGCCGAGGCGGCATAGAAGAGGCGGTCGGCGTTCGGACGGCCCCGGAGCTGGTCGAAGGCGGCGTCGACGGCGGCGTCGAAGGCCTGGACCCTGTGCAGCACCGGCCGCGACCCGGTCTCCGCTCTCAGGCGGGCACGCTGAGCGGCCCGGCTCCCACGCTCGCCCCCCCGGCGCCCACGCTCGCCCCCCCGGCGGGCAGGGGAGCGCAACCGAGCCCGGGCAGCGGAGGCGACTCCCCGGCAGCGCCCGGGTGAAGGGCCGCCTGCGCCATGGCCGGGTCGCCACCGAACCCCGGCCCCAGGCCCGCCTCCGCCTCCGCCCGGGCCAGCGCCGGGTCGCCGCCGAACGCGGGGCACCAGGCCCGGAACGCGCACCAGTCGCAGAGGGCCGACGGCTTGGGGCGGAAGTCCTCCAGCCGGCAGGCCCGCTCGACGGCGGACCACAGGGCCCGGGTGCGCATGACCAGGCCCCGCGTCGACTGCTCGGAGGGAACGGTCGAGATGACCACCTGGTCCCGCAGGTAGAGGAGCCGGACCTCGGCCGGGCGGACACCGAGGGCCCGCTCGCAGAGATAGGCGTAGAAATGCACCCCCCCGAGGCGGGCCTGCTCCTGGGCGGCGCCGGGGACCTTGCCCGTCTTGTAGTCGGTGACGACGAGGCGGCCGCCGGCGTCGAGGTCGAGGCGGTCGATGATGCCGCGGAGCAGGAGGGAGCCGATGGTGGCCTCCACGACGAGCTCGGTCCCGATGGCCCTCACGGTCTCGGGGTCCTCCATGGCGAAGTACCGGTCCACCAGCCGGCCGGCATCGGCGAGCATGGCGCCGGCCCCCTCCTCGTCGAGGCCCAGCGCCAGCCACTCCGGGTCCTCCCGCATGTCGTCCCAGGCCAGGGCCAGCTGAGCGTGGCCGGCCTCGAGCGTCCGCTGGCCGGGCGGCACCGACCAGTACAGGCCCTCGAGGGCCCGGTGGACGAGCGTGCCCTTGACCGCTGGCGGCGACGGGGGCTCGGGCAGGTGGTCGATGGCCGAGAACCGGAAGGCCAGCGCGCAGTCCTTGAACGCCGACACCTTGGAGGGCGTCAGCGACTGGGGCAGGGGCAGGCTCACCGTCCCCACGCTACGCCGAGGGTGTGACTCGGTCACGGACCGGCCGGGCCCGGCTCCCTCTGGCCGCTCCCGGCCGCATCTCCGCCGGCCTCCCCGCCGGCCTCCCCGCCGAAGGCGGACAGGACAGAGGCAGCCACTGCCCTGGGGTCCTCCAACGGCCCGAGATGGCCGACGCCCCCCACGACTTCGACGCGGCCGTGGGGGAGGCGGGAGGCCAGGTCGAGGGCGTGGTCCGCCCCCATGACGTCCGAGAGCTCCCCGTAGGCGACGGTCACCGGACAGGTCACCTCGTCCAGGTGGTCGTACGCGTCGTGGACCAGGCCGTTGGAGTAGATGAGCACCTCGTGCTCCCGGCGGCACCTGAGCCGCACCCCGCCGTCGGGCAGGTCCTCGAAGCCGTGGAGCACGTAGGCCCGGAGGACCGAGGGGTGGAGGGTCGAGAACGGCGGCTTGGCCGCGAAGTGGGCATAGGCCTCGGCCCGGGACCCGAACACCTCTCTCCGCCGCCTGGTCCCCTCGACCAGCGGGTTGGCCTGGGCGAGGGTGCCGGGCGGCGGAGGGGGGAAGACGACCGGCTCGTAGCAGTAGAGGCCGCGGAAGGCGCCGGGCCGGGCCTGCTCGGCGAGGAGCAGCGCCGATCCCCCGCAGGAATGGCCGAAGCCGTAGGGCCGCTCCAGCCCCAGGTCGTCCACCACGCCAAGGAGGTCGCCGGCGAAGCCCTGCCACGAGAAGTCCCCGCTCGCCGGGGCTCCGGACTCCCCGTGGGCCCGCTCGTCGAGGGCGAGGCACCGGCACGCGACGGCCAGCTCCTCGACGAGGGGCGCCATCGCCGGCCCGCAGAACCCGGTGGCGTGGGCCAGCACCAGGGCGCCGCCCCCGCCGCCCCCCGGCCCCCCGCCGCCCCCCGGCCCCCCCAGCTCGTGGACAGCGATGTCCACCCCGTCGAGAGCCTTCACCCACAGCACGCCCCCGACGGTAGCCTCGCCGCCATCGACCTCTCGACGTGGGGCATCGAGCCGGGCTACCACGACGTCCGGGGCGAGTGGCACGACACGCCGCCCGAGACGCTGGCCGCCGTGGCCGCCCTCCTCGGCGCGCACGGCGAAGACAGCGCCGGCGGCGAAGACCGCACCCGCAGCGCAGATCCCGCGGGCGGCGCAGGCCGCGCCCGGCCCCCGGGCTCTGGGGCCGACAGCCCGGTGTGGGTGGTCAGGGCCGGCCAGCCGGTGGACGCCGCGGGTGAGTGGGAGCTGGTGCTGGAGGACGGGGCCACGCTCCGGGGCGCCGGGCGGCTCCCCCTCGACGTACCGCTCGGCTACCACGACCTGCGCCGGGGGGACGGCGAGCCGCTGCGCCTGATCGTCACCCCGGGCCGGTGCCACCTCCCCGACGGCCTGCGCACCTGGGGGTGGGCCGTCCAGCTCTACGCCGTGCGCTCGTCGGCGAGCTGGGGCATCGGCGACCTCGGCGACCTGGCTGCCCTCACCGCCTGGGCGGCGGGCCTGGGGGCGGGCATGACCCTCCTCAACCCGCTGCATGCCGCACTGCCGGGGCCCTCGCAGGAGGCCAGCCCCTACTACCCGAGCAGCCGCTGCTGGCGCAACCCCCTCTACCTCAGGGTCGAGGACGTGCCCGGCGCGGCCGGCCATCCGGAGATGGAGTCGTTGGCGGCGGCCGGCCGGGCCCTCGACCGGGACCGCCGGATCGACCGGGACGCCGTCTGGCGGCTCAAGCGCCAGGTGCTCGAGTGGGCATGGGACCGGTTCGAGGACGACGGCAATTTCGAGAAATGGCGACAGCGCGCCGGGCCGGCGCTGGCCGGTTACGCCCGGTTCGCCGCCCTGACCGAGCTCCACGACGGGCCGTGGCCGAGGTGGCCGGAGGGCGTGCGCCATCCCCGGGGGGCAGGGGTGCCCGCCGCCGCCAGCCGCTCCCGCCGGCGGGTCGGGTTCCACGAGTGGCTCCAGTGGCTGGTGGACCGCCAGCTGGAACGGGCAGGGCGGCCCCTCGACCTCGTGGCCGACCTGGCCGTCGGTGTGGACCCCGAGGGGGCAGACGCATGGCTGTGGCAGGACTGCTTCGCGCTCGGGGCCAGGGTGGGGGCGCCCCCCGACGAGTTCAACGTCGACGGCCAGGACTGGGGGCTGCCCCCGTTCGACCCCTGGAGGCTGCGGGCGGCCCGGTTCGAGCCGTTCGTGCAGACCGTGAGGGCCGGGCTCCGCCACGCCGGGGGGCTCCGGGTCGACCACGTGATGGGGCTGTCCCGGCTGTGGTGGATCCCGCCCGGGGCCCGGGCGTCCGACGGGGTCTACGTGCGCTACCCGCTGGCCGAGCTGCTCGACGTCCTGGCCCTCGAGAGCGTCCGGGCCCAGGCGTTCGTGGTCGGCGAGGACCTGGGCACGGTCGAGCCCGCGGTGCGGCGCGAGCTCGGGGAGAGGGGCGTGCTGTCGTACCGCCTGTTGTGGTTCGAGCCGGAGCCGCCGGGGCCGGCGTGGCCCCGCCAGTCCCTGGGCGCGGTGACCACCCACGACCTGCCCACAGTCGCCGGGCTGTGGACCGGAGCCGACCTGGCCGAGCAGGCCGCCCTCGGCCTGCACCCCGCCGGGGCAGGGGCGGCGGCCATCCGGGACCGGGTGGAGGGCTGGCTGGGCCTGCCGGACGGCGCCAGCCCGGCGGAGGTGACGGTGGCCGTGCACCGCCTGCTGGCCGGCGCCCCGTCCATGGTGCTGGCGGCCACCCTGGACGACGCCCTCGGCGTGGCCGAGCGTCCCAACGTGCCGGGCACCACCGCCGGCCTCCGTCCCAACTGGTGCCTGGCCCTCCCGGCCAGCCTGGAGGAGATCATGTCCGATCCCGTGGTGGCCGAGGTGGCCCACGCCCTCAGGCGCACGCCGGGGCCCCCGTAGCCCGGTTTGCTCCCTGCCGGGCCCGGCCGTGGGGACGCCTCGGCGGCCCGCCCGGCTGCTCCCGCCGTCGGGGGGCGACGGCGCCATCACTGGCCCTCATCTTCGGGTGCATGCTCTTCGGCTTCTCCTCATGCAGGTGGCCTACGGGGGGGGTCCTCGGCCGGCGCACCGTCCACCGAGGCCTGGGTGTGCTCATGGCCTGCGACCGTCGTCGCAGGCTGGGCATCGGGCGCTGCTCGGAGCCATGCGGGACCTGCGCGGCATCGACCGAGCGGTCCTTTCCCTGGGCGGCGATCTCGGCCTCGCGAGAGCCCGGAGAGCGAGCCCGGGCCGCCGGGTGAAATAGGCCATCAATTGTGATCAGGATCAGGCGGCCGGTGATCTCCCTTCCGGCGCTATCGCGATCAGGCGGCAGATGAGAGCGAAGAGGCGGTCATGGAGGCGATGCCGGGGTATCGCCTCTCCGAGCGGCCCCCTGTCCGGTCCGGGCGGCGAAGCCGGTCAGGCTCGAGCAGTTGGCGGCCCGAGGACGTCGTCCACGCCGAGGTCGAACAGGCCCGGGAGCACCAGATGCCCGCCGCGGGGAGCCCGCTCCTGGACGAGGTAGCCGTTTGGTGCGGGCTCCCGCAGCACGAGCACCTCCTGGCCCTCCAGGTCGACGATCCAGGTGAGGGGAATGCCCGACCGGCCGTAGAGGATGGCCTTGTGGTCCCGGTCCCAGCCCAGGGTGGTGTCGGCCACCTCGACGACGAGCAGGACGTCGGCGGCCGGACGGGGACAGGGTGCCTCCAGGGGCGGCTCGAGCAGGGCGAGGTCGGGTTGGGGCTCGCTGAGGTGGTCCAGGATCACCGGGTTCTGGACGGAGACCACCGCCTTGTCGTCCACGCGCTGGGCAAGGAGCCGGGTGAGGCGGTTGACGCAGCGGATGTGGGCGTCGCCGACGGGCGACATCAGGACCACCTCCCCGCCCAGCAGCTCGACCCTTGCATCCCCTCCGAACAGGCCGGCCTGGCCCATGCGATGCCAGTCGTCGACAGTGAAGGCGTAGCGGGCCGGGGCCGTCGTCATCGCACACCAGCCTACGACTCGACTCGGCTCCCGGGTGCTGGCATGGGGGTTCGGAACTGCTGGCCGATAAGGTAGTAGTAGGTAGCGTATGAGCGTTCGTGGTACCATGGGATGGTGAAGCTCGCGGATTGGGCTCGTGCGAATGGGGTGCACCCCAAGACTGCCTATCGGTG
>JBOGGR010000049.1:0-10050 GCA_050744025.1 Acidimicrobiales bacterium | reverse complement strand
GGCGTCCCCTCCGAGCCCGGGCCGGCCCGGGCCCCTCGTCGTCCCGGCGGCCACGGCCACGGGCGGCCCGGCCGCCGGCCACGCCGGCCCGGAGCCGGCCACGCTCGCCCGGACGGGGCGGTGGCCGAGGAAGGCCAGGCGCCACAGCACCACGGCTGCGGCCTCCTCCACCACCACGCCTACCACGCTCAGGTGGTGCAGGGCCACGAGCGGGGACAGGGCCAGGGCCGCTCCGACCACCCAGTCGAGGACGCGGTGGGAGGAGGGCGGGAGGGTCCGCAGCGCGCCGAGGGGCCCCCTCGTCACGGCGGCCAGGGCGGCGACCACCCCGGCGCTCGCCAGCTCGACGGGCCCCATCCGCCCGCCCAGGTGGATGGCGGTGGAGACGAGGAGGAAGGCCAGCGCGTACTCGACGGCCTGGTGCAGGCCGAATCGCAGCCCCGGCCCGCGGTCAGCTGGTCTGGGTACCGGGAGCCTCCTTGGCCTTGGCCTCGTCGGCCGAGGTCTTCTCCGATTCCTGGTGGCCCTCGTCGACGCCCTTCTTGAACTCGTGAGAGGCCGAGCCGAGGGACCGGGCCAGCTTCGGCAGCTGGCTCCCTCCGAAGAGGAGGGCGATGATCCCGAGGACGATGAGCAGGTCGTAACCTTCCAGCAGGCCCAGGAGCATGGGCGACTCCTTCTCCCAAGATTTTTGGTGGACCCCAGGTTAGATCCCCTGGAGGGTCTTTGGGAGCGCGATCGGTGGGGGGGGCGAGAGGGGCGGGGGTAGGCACCTGGACAGGGCGGGACCGATGCCGTTTCGACAATGGGCGGCGGCGGCACGACGTAGCCTCTGGAGGTGGGCGTCCTCGACGGTCTGCAGATGGAGCTGGCGGCCCTTCTCCCGGCCGGTGCCCTGGTGACCGACCCGGCCGAGCTCCTCACCTTCTCGTGCGACGGGCTGGCCGGCTACCGGGTGACGCCGGCACTGGCCGCCCTGCCCACCAGCACGGCGGAGGTGGCGACGGTCGTGGCGGCCTGCGCCCGGCGGGGGGTCCCGTTCGTGGCCAGGGGCTCGGGCACGGGGCTGTCGGGCGGGGCGCTCCCCCGTGCGGACGGGGTGGTGATCGCGCTGTCCCGCATGCGGCGCATCCTCGATGTCGACGTGGCCAACCAGCGCATGGTGGTGGAGCCTGGCGTGACGAACCTGTCCATGTCGAAGGCGGTCGCCGGCCACCGCCTCTACTACGCCCCCGACCCGTCGAGCCAGGTCGTGTGCTCGATCGGGGGCAACGTGGCCGAGAACTCGGGCGGGGCCCACTGCCTCAAGTACGGCTTCACGACCCACCACGTGATGGCCCTCGAGGTGGTGCTGCCCGACGGGTCGGTGGTGGAGCTGGGCGGCCCGACGGCCGACCCCCCTGGCTACGACCTGCGAGGGGTCTTCATCGGCTCGGAGGGCACGCTCGGCGTCGCCACCAGGATCACGGTGCGGCTGCTGCGACTGCCGGAGTCCGTGGCGACGCTGGTGGCGGACTTCCCCGATCCCAGAGCGGCCGGCGACGCGGTGAGCGGCATCATCGCCTCCGGCATAGTGCCGGCGGCCGTGGAGATGCTCGACCACCTGGCGATCGAGGCCTGCGAGGCGGCCACCGGCGCCGGCTACTCGCTGGACGCGGGGGCGGCCCTCGTGGTGGAGCTGGACGGCCCGGACACCGAGTGCCGGACCTGCTTCGGGGAGGTCGAGGGCATCTGCCGGTCGGCGGGCGCCACCCGGGTCCGGGTGGCTGGGGACGAGGCGGAACGCGCCCTCATCTGGAAGGGGCGCAAGGCGGCGTTCGCGGCCATGGGCCGGCTCAGCCCCGGCTATTTCGTCCAGGACGGGGTGATCCCCCGCACCGCCCTGGCCGAGGTGCTGGCCCGGATGGCGGGGCTGGCCTCGGAGGCCGGCCTTCGCGTCGCCAACGTCTTCCACGCCGGTGACGGCAACCTCCACCCGTTGGTGCTCTACGACCCGGGCCGGGCCGGCGAGCCCGAGCGGGCCGAGGAGCTGGCCACCCGCCTGGTGGAGCTGTGCGTCGAGGCGGGCGGCTCCATCACCGGCGAGCACGGCGTGGGGGTGGACAAGGCGTGCTCCATGCCCAAGATGTTCTCGGAGGAGGACCTGGCCGTGATGGCCCGGGTCCGCGCCGCCTTCGACCCGCAGGGCATCTGCAACCCGGGGAAGGTCCTCCCCACCCCCCGGCTCTGCGGCGAGGTCCCCGGGCCGTACCGGCCCCATGCGCTCGAGGAGGCGGGGGTGGCCCAGCGGTGGTGACGGGGGCGCAGCGGTGGTGACGGGGGCCCCCGACCGGCTCCGCCCCGCCTCCCTGGCCGAGGCGAGGGAGGCCATGATGGCGGGGGCGGAGGGTGGGGCCGGGGAGGCGCCGGTGGCGGGGGGTCGGGCCGGGGCGGCGCCGGCCGTGGCCGTGGCCGTGCAGGGCGCTGGCACCAAGTGGGACTGGGGGGCTCCCGGGCCCCCGCCCGACGTGGTGGTCGACACGACCGGCCTCGACCGCCTGGTGTCCCACAACGACGGCGACCTGACGGCCGTGGTCCAGGCCGGCATGCCCCTGGCCCGCCTCCAGGAGCGCCTGGCCGGCGCGGGCCAGTGGCTGGCCCTGGACCCGGCCTCGGCGCTGCGGGGTGCCACGGTCGGGGGGATCCTGGCCACGGGGGACGCCGGCCCCCGGCGCCACCGCTACGGGACCATGCGTGAGCTGGCCATCGGCGTCACCGTCGTGCTCCCCGACGGGGCGGTGGCCCGGTCCGGCGGCCAGGTCATCAAGAACGTGGCCGGCTACGACCTGGGCAAGCTCCTGTGCGGCTCGCTCGGGACGCTGGGCCTGGTGGCGGAGGTCTCGGTGCGCCTCCATCCCCTCCCCGCGACGAGCGCCACGGTCAGGGTGGAGTCGAGCCCGGCGGCGGCCACCGGCTTCGTGGTGGACCTCCTCGGCGCCCCGGTGGTGCCGAGCGCCGTCGAGTTGTCGGGCGGGGCCACCTGGGTCCGCGTCGAGGGGGTCGAGGCCGGCGTCCGTGCCCAGGTCGAGCAGGTGGCGGAGCTGGCCTCGGCCGCATCGCTTCCGGCCAGCGTGGTCGAGGGGGAGGAGGAGGAGGCGGCGTGGGCCGGGCTCTCCATCGGCTCGGACGGCGAGGCCGGCGAGACCGTGGCCCGGGCCGCCACCCTGCCGAGCCGCCTGGGCGAGGTCGCAGAGGCTCTCGGCCGGGCGGCCGGGGAGGCCGGGGTGGGAGCGGCCCTGACCAGCCATGCCGGCCTCGGGCTGCACACGGCCCGGCTCTCCGGCGGCGGCGTGGCCGGCCACGCTGCCGCCGTGCGGGGATGGCGGTCGGCGGTGTCCGCCCTCGCCGGCACGGTCGTGGTCCGGCGGCGGCCGCCCGGGCTGGAGGACCTGGTCGATGTCTGGGGGCCGGCGCCGTCGGCGCTCGCGTTGATGAGGCGGGTGAAGGAGCGGCTGGACCCGGAGGGCCGCCTCGGGCAGGGGAGGTTCTCGCCGTGGTGGTGACCCAGGGCGCCGGCGGCGCCTTCGACTCGCTGCGCCCGCCTTCCGCCGAGATCGTCGCCGACTGCGTGCACTGCGGGTTCTGCCTCCCCGCGTGCCCCACCTACGTCCTATGGGGAGAGGAGATGGACTCCCCGCGAGGCCGCATCCTGCTGATGAAGGCCGGGCTGGAGGGACAGACGGGCCTCACCGGCTCCGTCGTCCGCCACTTCGACGCCTGCCTCGGCTGCATGGGCTGCGTCACCGCCTGCCCGTCCGGAGTCCGCTACGACGAGCTCATCGAGGCCACCCGGGCCCAGGTCGAGCGCCGCCACCATCGGTCCCTCCCGGACCGGCTGTACCGGGAGGCGATCTTCACGATCTTCCCCCATCCCGGCCGGGCCCGGGCCGCGGCCGTCGCCGGTTGGGCGTACCAGCGCCTGGGGCTGGCGGAGCAGGTCCGGCGCCGGGGCCTGCTCGACCGGCTGCCGGCCCGGGTGAGGGCCCTGGACGGCCTCCTCCCACCCGTCCGGCTGGCATCGCTGGTGCGACCCGTGCCTGCCCGGGTCCCGGCCGTAGGGAAGCCGCGGCTCCGGGTCGGCCTGCTGACGGGCTGCATCCAGCGGGCGTTCTTCGCCGACGTCAACGCGGCCACGGCCCGGGTGCTGGCGGCCGAGGGTTGCGAGGTGGTGGCCCCCCGCCACCAGGGATGCTGCGGAGCGCTCATGGTCCACGCCGGCCGGGAGAGGGACGCGCAGCGGTCGGCCCGCTCGGTGGTGGACGCCTTCGAGGGCACCGGCGTGGACGCCGTGGTCGTCAACGCCGCCGGCTGCGGCTCGACGCTGAAGGAGTACGGGCGCCTCCTCGTGGACGACCCCGAGTACGCCAGGCGGGGAGCCGAGCTGGCAGCCAAGGCTCGGGACGTGACCGAGGTCCTGGCCGAGCTGGAGCCGCGTGCTCCCCGCCACCCCGTCGCCGCCCGGGTCGCCTACCACGACGCCTGTCACCTGGCCCACGCCCAGGGGATCCGGCTCCCGCCTCGCCAGGTCCTGGCCTCGGTCCCCGGCATCGAGCTGGTGGAGCTCGGCGACGACCTGTGCTGCGGGTCGGCCGGCATCTACAACCTGGTCGAGCCGGAGGCGGCCGAGGAGCTGGGCCGGCGCAAGGCGGCCCTGGTCCGGGAGGCGGCCGTCGACGCCCTGGCCACGGCGAACCCCGGGTGCCTCCTCCAGCTCCGGCGGCATCTCGGGCCGGCTCCCCCCCTGTTCCACCCGGTCGAGCTGGTCGACGCGTCCATCAGGGGCCGCGATCCGCTGGGCCGCCCTGCCGCCGCAGGGCCCCCTGCGGCGGCCGGCTGACCCGCCCGGGGGCGGCGTGACCGGGGCGGGCGGCCCGCTGGTAGACCGTGGCACGGCCATCGCCGTCGCGCATCGGGGGGAGCCGGTGGGCCACCGCGAGAACACCCTGCCTGCCCTCCGGGCGGCGGCCGACCTCGGTGCCGACATGGTCGAGATCGACCTCGAGGTCACCCGTGACGGCCACGTCGTGCTCCTGCACGACGCCACGTTGCGCCGCCTCTGGCGGGTCCGGGCCCCTGTGGCCGCCCTCGACTGGGAGGAGGTGCGGCCGGTCCGCGACGGCCACCGCATCCCCGGGCTGGACGAGGCGCTGGGCGCCGTGGCCTGCCCCCTCATGGTCGACTTCGGCGGCGAGGACATGGCGGACGCCGCGGCGGCGGTCGTGCGGGCGAGGACGGCGATGGACCGCTGCCTGTTCGTCAGCGGCCACGTCGGCGCCCTGCGCAGGCTCCGGGCCGTGGCGCCCGAGGCCCGCATCGGGCTCACCTGGGACAGGCGCCGCGAACCGGCCCCGGCCCTGCTGGCCGAGCTGGGGGCCGAGCTGTTCAACCCGAGCTGGCGGCTGCTCCGGCCGGGCATGTCCGAGCGCTACCACGCTCTCGGCTGCCGGGTGTCGGTGTGGACCGTCGACCGCCCGCGGGACATGCGCAGGGTCCTTCGGCTGGGGGCCGACGCCGTCGTGACCAACCGCCTGGCGCGGCTGCTGCAGGTCCTCGGGCGAGAGCAGGGCGGGCCGGTCGGGCCGGTCGGGTTGGTCGAGCCGGTCGAGCCGACCGAGCCGGCCGAGCCGACCGAGCCGGCGGGTGGCTGAGCTCCCCGCTCCCGGCCCCGGCCGCTAGCATGGTGGGCGTGCCCAATGCAAGCGCTGACTCAGACTCCGAGGCCCCTCGCTGGCGGGGCATCAACCATCTCGCCCTGATCACGCCGGACATGGACGAGACCGTGCGCTTCTACCACGGGGTGCTCGGGGCCCGGTTGGTGGCCGACCTGGCTGGCCCCACCTTCCGCCATTACTTCTTCGAGTTCGGGGCCGGCAACACGGTGGCCTTCTTCGAGTACCGGGGCGTGGCGGTCGAGACCTTCTCCAAGCCGGCCGGCGTCCCCGACTCGCGGGCCGTGCAGTTCGACCACCTCTCCTTCAACCTGCCCGACGAGGACGCCCTGCTGGCCTTGCGCGACCGGCTCAAGGGGGCCGGGTGCGAGGTGACAGACGTCATCGACCACGGCTTCCTCCGGTCGGTCTACTTCAGCGACCCGCACGGGATAGCCCTGGAGGCCTCCTACTGGGTGGTCGACCCGACCGGGCGGCCGGCCGACTACGGCGACGAGGGCCTCTTCGCCGATCCGGACCCGGTCCCCGCCGTGGTCGAGCTGCGCCGGGACGGCAGGGTGTCGACCGTACCCGCAACCCGCCTGGCCTGAGCCCCTCCCTGCGCTGGGGGCGGTCCCGCAGGATCGTCGGTGAGCCTCGCTCCCACCTGGCCGCGGTCCAGATGAGCTGCGCTCTCCCCGCATCCCCCCGTTAGGGTGTGCGGAGGATCGGGCCCCGCCGGCCGGCGGAGGGGCGGCGGAGGTGTGGGCCATGGCGGGTGGCAGGGGGCACATGGGACGGCTCGTGCGCACGGTGGGGGCCGGGGCCCTGGCGGCGGTGACGGGCGCTGGAGTGCTGGCCCTCGCCGCGGCGCCGGCCTCGGCTGGAGCGGCCCGCCCGGTGCTGATCTGGCAGCAGGTGCTGCCGGGGGCCGAGGTGGTTGCGTCCTCCCCCAACCTGGCCCGTCTTGCCGGGGGGCCGTCGGTCGTGGTGGGGGCGGAGGACGGGAGGCTCTACGCCTTCCACCTCTCGGACGGGTCTCGCGTCCCGGGGTGGCCCGCCTCCACCCCGGAGCCGATCGCCTCGTCGCCGGCCGCGGCCCCGTTGCCCGGGGGCGGAGGGGACGAGGTGATCACCGGCAGCGGGACGGCTGCGACCGTCGGCGAGGGCGGGGTGTACGCCTTCGGGCCCGGCGGTCAGCCCCTGTGGAGCCGCCAGCTGCCATCGGCCGCCTACCCGGGCAAGCCCTCCGACGCCGTGACTGCCTCCACGGCCATCGGTGTGCTCGGGGCGGGGGGCGCCGTGAGGGCCACGGCCGGGGTGGTGGGCCAGGCCGTCTACTCCCTCGATGCCGCCACCGGCGCCACCGCCGCCGGCTGGCCCTACAAGGACACCGACTCCGTCTACTCCTCTCCGGCCCTGACAGTCGTGCCCGGCGGCGGCGGGGTGGCCGCCGTGGAGGGGACGGACAGCTCCCCCGGCGTCCTCCCCGGCCAGTTCCAGGGAGGCGGGGTCCGGGCGCTGAGCGCGTCGGGAAAGCTGCTGTGGGAATGGCGCACGGACGACGTGGTCACCTCCTCGCCGGCGGTGGGCCGCCTGGGAGGATCGTCGGCTCCGCCCGAGATCGTCGTCGGCGGCGGGGACTACTGGTACCGCACGACCGGTCACCACACGGCCGCCTCCACCTCGCTCACGGCGCTCTCCCTCTCGGGGAGCGTGGAATGGCGCAAGGATCTGGGCGGGGTCACCGCCGACTCCCCGGCGCTGGCCGACCTGCTCGGGAACGGGCAGCTGGACGTGGTCGAGGGCACCCTCAAGGGGGCCAACGACCAGGTGGGCGGTCCCGGATCGGGGATGGTGTGGGCCCTCGGGCCGTCGGGCAACGTGCTGCCCGGCTGGCCAGTGGACCCTGTCCCGGGGGCGTTCGTCACCGGCCAGGTCTCCACCGCCGACCTGCTCGGCAACGGCCGACAGGACGTCCTGGTGCCGACTCCCCAGGGCCTGTTCGCCTACGACGGCCAGGGCCACCTGCTGTGGCGGGTCGAGAGCGGGCTCGGCGGCGACTCCGTCGGCGGCCATCCGGTCGTGCTCCAGAACGCCCCGCTCGTCACCACCGACGCCGGCGGCCGGCTCGGCATCACGATCGCCGGGTTCGTCGACACGACCGGCAACGGCATCATCCAGCACTACGAGGTCTCCGGCGCCACGGTGGGCCACGGGGCGTGGCCCATGTGGCGCCACGATCCCCAGCTGACCGGCAACGCCTCTTCTCCGGGGGGGCCCGGCGCCGGCCCGGCCCCGGCTCCGCCGGCCGGCCACATCCCGCTCACCCGGCTGTCCGGCGCCAACCGGGACGGGACTGCCGTCGCCGTGAGCCGGAGCGACTTCCCGGCGGGCGGGTCGGCCGGAGCGGTGGTCCTCGCGTCCGACTCCTCGTACCCCGACGCCCTGGCCGGCACCCCGCTGGCGGCCCGAAGGCGCGCCCCGCTCCTGCTCGTCCCACCGTCAGGACTCACACCCGCCGTGACGGCGGAGATCGGCCGCGTGCTGCCCGCGGGTGGGACCGTGTACATCCTCGGCGGCACCGCCCGCATCCCTGCCGCCACCGACTCGGTGCTGCGCGGCAGGGGCTACACGGTCCAGCGCCTCGCCGGCCCCGACCGCTTCGCCACGGCCGTCGCCGTGGCGGACGCCCTCGGCGGCCCTTCGACCGTGCTGGAGGCGACCGGCACGGACTTCCCCGATGCCCTGAGCGCAGGAGCCGCCGCGGCCACGGTGGGCGGGGCGGTCCTGCTCACCAACGGCAGGAGCCAGTCGCCGGCCACGGCCGCATACCTGTCGGCCCACCCCGGCAGCCACTACGCCGTCGGCGGCCCGGCGGCCGCAGCCGACCCGCCGGCCACGGCCGTGGTCGGGGCGACCCGCTACGACACCTCGGTGGACGTGGCGAGGAGGTTCTTCACGCCAGCGGTCGTGGCCGGGTTCGCCTCCGGCACCTCGTTCCCCGACGCCCTGAGCGGCGGCGCGCATGTCGGCCGCCTCGGGGGCCCGGTCGTGCTGGTGCCGGGGTCCGGGCTGCTGCCGCCGTCGGTGGTGTCCTGGCTCTCCTCGGCCGGGAGCTCCATCACCGGGGGCTACGTCTACGGGGGCACGTCGGCTGTGGGGTCCGATGTCTACGAGGAGATCGGGTAGTCAGGGCGTACGGCCGAAGTCGACCGGGCCGGCCGGCGGTCGTCCGGCCTGGAGGTGGTCCGTCACCCGCCGGCCTCCCGGTCGCGGTTGACGGTCTCGGGGGAGAAGGCGGGGACACAGACCGAGACGTACCGGGCGCCGCCCCCTGCCGGGGTCGAGTACCGCACCCACTGCCCAGCCGGGGCATGGGCCGCCTGGCCGGCCGAGACCGTGACCGACCCGTTCTCGGCTTCCACCAGCACCTCTCCCTCGATGACCACGGTGTACTCGACGAAGTCGGGGCGCTGGCCCGGCTCCGACCAGCCGGAGGGACTGTCCATGACGGCCACGGAGACATCAGTGGTGCCGGTGGCCAGTCGCCCCACGAACTCCGAGATCTTCTTCGGCGGCGCGCCCGTGGCGTGGAGGACGGTGGGTGAGGGGATCAGCTCGGCCATGCACCCAGTCTGCCCGCGCCAGGACCAGCCGGGGTCCAGGGGCCGTCGGCTCGGACGCCGTGGAGACGGAACGCGGGTGCCAGCACGCCCGGCGGTGCAAGCTGCCCACCAGGCCGACGCCAGCGGCGACATCGCGCCAGATCGGGGCCACCGGCTGGCGAACCTGGCTGAGGCTGTTCCGCCGAGGCCACACGTGCACGATCAAGGCCCGGCGCCAAGCAGCAAGCTCCCGGGACGCTGCGCAACATCCAGGAGGCGCTGGCTCCCGAGCTCTGCCGGGCCGCTGCGATCGACAGACGCCTGCTGGGCCGACGGGGCTAGCCTGAGGGGCCCCGGTGCGCTACTCGTAGGGCGGTCCTGCGCTTGCTCCCAGGTTCGTTCCCGGGTTGTCTCACGTATCAGCCCCCGTAGCTCAGAGGATAGAGCGTCGGTTTCCTAAACCGTGCGTCGCAGGTTCGAGTCCTGCCGGGGGCGCCGATCGCGCCAGGGCGCGAACCTTCGGTTCCGCGCCGCCCGGCACGCGGAACCACGGTACAACGCGGTCGCGACTCTCGACGCGGATCTCGTGGACGAGCGCCTGGAGCAGTGCCTTGCGGGCCGGCACCGAGCCCGTGATGAGCGCCGCTTCGATGTGGCGCCGCATCGCCGCGATCTCGTCGGCGTCGGGTGCGGTCGCCTTGGCGTGCTCCATGGCGCGGTGTAGTTCCTCGCGCCGAGCGCATAGGGCCCGGACC
>JBOGGR010000048.1:0-3702 GCA_050744025.1 Acidimicrobiales bacterium | reverse complement strand
CGCCCTTCGCGAAGACCTGCACCATGGCCCTAGCGTCGTCTCCCGAAAGAGCCGCCGGCTCGAGGCCCGCCAGCACCGCCTCTATGGCCCCCACCGCCTCCTCCAGCTCCCTGAACATACGTTCGATACTACCACATGGCTGTGACAGTCAAGAGGGAGGACGAGAAGGGCCGGGGGGACCCTGCTTCTCCTCGGCCGGTCCCGGGCGGGCGAGCGGAGCTGCGCCTCTGGGCGACGCGGCCCTACAGGCGGGGCCCGATCGTGCCGATCACCGCGACAGTGAGGGCGAAGGATCCTGGGACAGGGACCGAGCAGGCGGCCGGCGCGCCCGCCCGCCCGGCGGAGGAGGCCCCCGGCTGGTCCTCCTGGCCCCGCCTGGCCCAGGGGCTGCGCATCGCCAGCGTGGCCGTGCCCGTCGGCGTGTCGGTTGGTGTGGGCTTCGGCGTCCAGGCTCTCCTCCCCGCCCCCGGCGGCCTCGGGGTGGCGGTGGCCTGGTGGGTCGTGGAGGTGGTGGCTGGCCTGGCGGCGCTCCTCGTGGCGGAGCGCGGCGCCAGGGCGATCCTCCCGCTCGCCACGCTGCTGTCACTGTCGCTCGTCTTCCCCGACCAGACGCCTCGCCGCTTCGGGGTGGCCCTGCGGGCCAGCTCGCCCAGAGCCATCCGGCGCCGCCTCGAGGAGGTCGGCCCGGCGCCTACCGGGCAGGCCGAGGTGATCGAGCTGGTGCTCGCCCTGGTGGGGGCCCTCGGGCGCCACGACCGCCTGACCAGGGGCCACTCCGAACGGGTGCGGGCGTACACCGACCTCATCGCCGCCCAGATGGGCCTGTCGGGCGGGAACCTGGACCGGCTGCGCTGGGCGGCGCTGGTGCACGACGTGGGCAAGCTCGAGGTCTCGGCGAGCATCCTCGGCAAGCCGGGCCGGCCGAGCGACGAGGAGTGGCAGGTGCTGCGCCGCCACCCGGCGACAGGAGCGCGGCTCGTCCAGCCGCTCGCCGCCTGGCTCGGGCCGTGGGCGGCCGCTGTCGGCCAGCACCACGAGCACTACGACGGCTCGGGCTACCCGGCCGGGTTGTCGGGGAGCCAGATCTCCCTCGGTGGCCGCATAGTGGCGCTGGCCGACGCGTACGAGGTGATGACCGCCACGCGACCCTACCGGCGCCCGGTGCGCCCTCAGGCGGCCCGCGAGGAGGTGGTGCGCTGCGCCGGCACCCACTTCGACCCGGCCGTGGTCCGCGCCTTCCTCGGCGTGAGCATCGGCGACCTGCGCCGGGTCATGGGTCCGATGGCCCTGGTCGCCCAGATACCCCTCCTCTCCTCGGCGCCGCGGCTGGAGGCGCTGGTCGGCATGGCGGGCCGCCAGGCGGCCGCGACAGTGGGCACCGCGGCGGCCGCCGGGGTGCTGGCCACCACGGGCGTCTCGCACCTCTCCGCGCCGGCCACTCCGGGAGCTTCGCCGGCGTCGCACCTGGCCGCGGCGCAAAGCCCTGGTCCCGTCGCTGCAGGGACGACGCCCGATGCCCACCTGGCCGCGATCGACAGCCGAGGTGGCAGGGGGACAGGGGGGACGGGGACCGGCGGGATCCCCGGAGTGCCCTCCCCAGGAGCGGCCGCGACCCGGCTCTGGTCCAGCGGGGCGGGCGGCGGGCGGGGCGGCTCGAACCCTGCAGCTGCCGCCGCCCCGGCCACGACCCTGGTCGCCGCCAGCGCCGGCCCCGGCACCGGTGCCGACGCGGCTACCGGCTCGACGGCTACCGGCTCGACGGCTACCGGCTCGACAGGCGCCGGGCCGTCGGACCCGACCCCACCGTCCGCCGGGCCGACGGGGGCCGGCGCTGCACGGGAACCGGCGGCGTCGAGCACCACGTCCGGCAGCCCGGCCGGCGCCGGGTCCACCTCGCCCCCCGCCTCGGGGACCCAGCTCGGCGTGGACGTCGGCCCGCTCCAGGCGGGCGTGAGCCTGACCTCGCCCTCCCCGTCAGGGGGCGGCAGCCTCCAGGTCGGAGCCGGCGTGGGCCCGGTCCAGTTGGGCGTGGGCGTGGGCGTGACGACCCCCTCCTCGTCGGGCGGCGGCAGCCTCCAGGTCGGAGCCGACGTGGGCCCGGTCCAGGCCGGCGTGGGCGTGACGACCCCCTCCTCGTCGGGCAGCGGCAGCCTCCAGGTCGGAGCCGGCGTGGGCCCGGTCCAGGTGGGCGTGACCACCCCTCCTTCGTCGGGCAGCGGCAGCCTCGAGGTCGGAGCCGGCGTGGGCCCGGTCCAGGTGGGCGTGACCGTCACCCCGCCCGAGGGCACCCCGCCGGAGGGGACCGATCCGCTCGGCCTGCCCGAGCTGGGCATCAACCTGGGCCTCTGAAACCGGACCAGGAAGGAGCTCTCGGACGAGCCAGCCCGGCTCCGAGCACTGCTGCTCGGGACCGGGCTGGCTCGGGTTTCCGCCGCCTGGGAAAAGGACGCGACTCCCCCGACTGCCAAGAGGGACGATCCGGACCGGGCCGTGTCACGCTCTGCGGCCGGGGCGGTCGACTGGCAGGCCGAACGCCATGGAAGTCGCGCCGGCGTGCGGAACGGCCCCGGCTGCCTACCTGCCCTTGCCCTGGGTGCCGCTTGCAGTTGCCGAGGACCTGCCGGCACCCGCGGTGGCCGCGGTCACGCTGGTCGAGCTCGTGGTCGTCGGCCCCGGGCAGGCGATGGTGGTCGTGGACCCCGGGACCGTGGTAGCCGTCGACGAGGTCGTGGTCGACCCGGACGGCGTAGTCGTGGAGGGCGGGGGCAGCGTCGTGCCCGTCCCCCCCGTGGTGGAAGTGGTGGCGCCCGAGCCTGTCGTGGTCGTCGTGGCCGCCTCGGTGGTGGTGGTGGGGCACACCGGCTCGGTCGTGGTCGTCGCCGCGACAGTGGAGGTGGTCCGGGGCTCGGTCGCCGGCGGGGCCGTGGTCGATGGCGGCCGAGTGGTGGTAGAGGTGGGCCGAGGGGCGGTGGTGGACGTCGTCGCCTGGCTGGCCGACAGCTCGGCCGTGAGGCGCTTGACGTCGCCCTGGAGCTGCCTGACGTTGGCCTCGGCCTCGTTCAGCTGGCCCGCCAGGCTCTGGACCTTGCTGTCGGTGGTGCTCTGCTGGACGGCAGTCGGGAGCTGCCGGGCCGCCTGGTCGGTGGCGGCCCGGGCGTCGGCCAGGTCCTGCCTGGCCCTGGCTGTGTCCCCGTGGGCCAGGGCGGCCCCGGCCTGGCCCAGCTGGGCGCTGGCCAGCTGGAGCTGACGCGTCACCGACACGAGTGCCGTGGACCGCGTGGGGACGGCCGGGGCGCGGGTCACCCCCGACCACGCGGCAGCCCCCGCAACGGCGGCGGCCACGGCCGCCGCGCCGGTGAGCCCCACGCGGGAGGGGTGGGAGAGGGCCCTCCACGGCCCCCGGGCCCCGTGAGCCGCCGTCGCCGCCCTGAGGGCGACCAGACCCTCTTCCGGGGCTCCAGGCGCATCGTCGGCCAGTGTCCGCATGGCCGCGGCGGCAGCCAGCTCGGCCTGGAGCTCGCCGGTGGCCCGCTGCTCCGCGTCGATGGCCCGGTCCAGCCGCTCGGCACGGGCCCGCTCCTCCCGGGAGTACCACGGGTCGGGGTCGGGACGGCGGCGGGGCGCGGGGCCGGCGGCGGGGCGGCTGGGGCCGGGACCAGGGGCGCCCGGGGATGCGGGGCCGGCGACGGGACGGGGATAGCC
>JBOGGR010000047.1:0-4482 GCA_050744025.1 Acidimicrobiales bacterium | reverse complement strand
CGCTCGAGCACCAGCCGGCGAAGATCGCGGCGATCGAGGCGATCTGGCACACCGAGCGCCGCGCGCCGCTCACCCTCTTCGCGATTCCAAACGAAACGACGCGCAGCAACGACTATTCGATCGAGTTGCCCTATGCGGGAAGCCTCATCCTCACCCACTCCCTCAACGGCACCATCCGCGGCCTCGAGGAGTTCGGCGCCGACCACCCGCCCGTGGCACCGGTGTTCTTCGCGTTCCGCATCATGGTGGGCATCGGGATCCTGATGCTCATCGTCTCCTGGTGGGGCACCTGGGCCACGCGCCGGGGCCGCACGCCGCCGCGCGAGATGCTGTGGCTCTTCGCCGCGTTCACGTTCGCCGGCTGGGTGGCCGTGGATGCGGGCTGGATCGTGACCGAGATGGGTCGCCAGCCGTGGCTCGTCACCGGCATCCTGCGCACCGCCGATGCCGCGGGGGACGCGAGCGGCGCGGAGTTGGGAGCGAGCCTCACCGGCTACATCCTCACCTACGTCGTGATGTTCATCGCCTACATCGTGGTCCTCACCCACATCGCGGGCGAAGGCGCCGCCGCGCCGCCGCCGCAGTCGCGCCGCCGCCGGCACGGACGTGCCGTCGATGCGGGAGTGGGGCCGCGCCAACGGGATGAAGGTCAGCGACAGGGGCCGCATCTCCAGGCAGGTCCGAGAGGCGTTCGCGGCAGCGCACCGCTAGCCTTTCGGGCGCCCCTTCTCGCCTGCAGGAGGCATCGTGGGCCCACCTCCCTCTGCTGCCGACTTCCGTCTCGCCCGGGACTTCCTCATCGCGCACCGCGAGGATTACGCAAAGGCCTACCGGGAGTTCCGCTGGCCGGAGCTGGGGGACTTCAACTGGGCCCTGGACTGGTTCGACGTGATTGCCGACGGCAACGACCGGCCGGCCCTGTGGATCGTCGAGGAGGACGGCCGGGAGACCAGGCTCAGCTTCGCCGAGATGTCCGCCCGCTCCAGCCAGGTGGCCAACTGGCTGCGCGGGAGGGGCGTGCGCCGTGGGGACCGGCTGATCCTCATGCTCGCCAATCAGGTCGAGCTGTGGGAGACGATCCTCGCGGCCATGAAGCTGGGGGCGGTGATCATCCCGGCTTCTACCCTCCTCGGCCCGGCCGACCTCGCCGACCGGGTGGGGAGAGGCAATGCCCGCCATGTCGTCGTGGGGTCGGCCGAGGCTCCGAAGTTCGGGGCCGTGCAGGGCGACTACACGCGCGTCGCGGTCGGCGAGGCGCCGGAAGGCTGGCTCTCCTACGCCGACGCCTATGCCGGCACTGCAGCCTTCTTGCCCGACGGCCCGACCCGTGCCGCCGACTCGCTGCTGCTCTATTTCACGTCGGGCACCACGGCGGAGCCCAAGCTGGTCGAGCACACCCACGCCAGCTACCCCGTCGGTCACCTTTCCACCATGTACTGGATCGGCCTGCGGCCCGGCGACGTCCACCTCAACATCTCCTCGCCGGGATGGGCCAAGCACGCCTGGAGCAACGTGTTCGCGCCTTGGAATGCAGAGGCCACCGTCCTCGTCTACAACTATTCGCGCTTCGACGCGCCCCGGCTCCTCGACGCCATGGTCCGCTGCGGGGTCACCGCCTTCTGCGCGCCCCCGACGGTGTGGCGCATGCTGATCCAGGAGGACCTCGGGGCCTGGAAGGTTCCGCTCCGGGAGGTGGTCGGTGCCGGCGAGCCCCTCAACCCGGAGGTGATCGAGCAGGTCCGGGAGCGCTGGGGCCTCACCCTCCGGGACGGCTACGGCCAGACCGAGACGACGGCCCAGGTGGGCAACAGCCCCGGCCAGGCCGTGAAGCCGGGCTCGATGGGGCGCCCCCTGCCCGGCTACACGGTGACCCTCGTCGACCCCGCCACCGGCGCCGTCGGCGACGAGGGTGAGATCTCCCTGGACCTCTCGTCGCGCCCGTTGGGGCTGATGACGGGCTACCGGGACGACGAGGCGCGCACCGCCGATGCCATGCGGGGCGGCTACTACCACACCGGCGATGTCGCCTCCAGGGACGCCGACGGCTACATCACCTACGTCGGGCGGGCCGACGACGTCTTCAAGGCCTCGGACTACCGGATCTCGCCCTTCGAGCTGGAGAGCGTGCTGATCGAGCACGAGGCGGTGGCGGAGGCTGCCGTGGTGCCGTCGCCGGACCCGCTGCGCCTTGCCGTGCCCAAGGCCTACGTCGTCCTGGCGCCCGGCCACCAGCCGACCCCGGAGACGGCCCGGTCGATCCTGGCCTACGCCCGGGAGCATCTCGCTCCCTACAAGAGGGTCAGGCGGCTGGAGTTCGCCGAGCTGCCCAAGACGATCTCGGGCAAGATTCGCCGGGTCGAGCTGCGCGGCCGGGAGAGCGAGCGCCACGGCTCCGGCGATCCGGGCCGTGGCGAGGGGGAGTTCTGGGAGGAGGACTTCCCCGACCTGAGGTCGTAGGGGCGCCCGGGGGGGAGGGTCAGGGGAGGTCGTACCGGAGGAGCCGGCAGGACCCGGAGTCGAGGGCCGCCCACGCGCTCCCGCTCCGGCCCCCGCCCAGGAGCAGCGTCACCAGCCCGCCCGGCACGAGGCCCCGGGCCAGCCGCTCCAGGCCCGCCGCCTCCCCCTCCCCGGCCAGGCGGAGGGCGAGGTCGTGCAGGGCCGGGTTGTGGCCGATGAGCAGCGCCGAGCCGAAGGCGGGCTCCACGGCGCGGAGGCGGTCCAGCAGGCCGTCGCCGTCGGCCACGTACAGGCCCCGGTCGATGCGCACGTCGGTCCCGGGTCGGATCAGGCCGGAGAACGCGGCCAGCGTCTCGATGGCTCGCCGGGCCGAGGAGCACAGGACCAGGTCCACGGTGGCGCCGGCGCCGGAGAAGGCCCGGGCGGCGAGGTCCCGGGCGTCACGCCGCCCGCGGCCGGCCAGGGGCCGCTCGTGATCGGCGACGCCGGCCCCCGCCGGCTCGGACCTGGCGTGACGCAGCAGCAGCAGGGTGCGGGGACGGGCGCCGGCCTCGGGCGCCTCCTCAACCATGGCCGACGAGGGCGTCCACGACGTCCTCCCTCACGCCGAGCGCCTGAGCCACCTCGGCCGCTGTCGCCCCCCTGGTGATGGCCGCCCGGACCGTCCGGCGCAGCTCGGCGAAGGACTCGGCCAGCTCGGCCAGGCCGGCGACGCGCTCCAGCTCCCTGCGCAGCGACACGGTGTGGTCGTCCCACTCGGCCATGATCAGGCGCTGCGCGGCCTCGTCGGGGTACTGGGCGCCCGGACGGACCGTCGAGCCCCGCCAGCCGCACTCGCAGACCGCCCGGTAGCCCACGGTCCGGTGCTCGGTCTCGCCGGTCCAGGTGCTCAGCTCGGCGCCGTCGTCCAGCACGGCGGCCGGGTACCCCTCGTGACCGGGGAGATCCTCGCCGGCACGGGTGAGGGGATCAGGGCCCATCGGCCGGCCGGCTCGGGGCGGCCGCGGCGGCCTCGGCGGCCGCGGCGGCTGTCACCCCGCGATTTCCATGGTCATGGCCGTGATCCCGGTCCTCCCGCTGTGGCCGCTGTCGAGAAGCTACATCAAGGCAGGCTCGACCCCCACCTCGGGTGTACGCTGGGGGTGACTCATCAAGAGGACCCGAGGGGCTCGGCCCTGTGACGGTCCGCCAACCGGCCGCAGGCACGGTGGCAACGCCGAGGACGATGAGGAGGATCCAGTGCCTGTGGTCGACCCGTCCGCTCGCCTCTATTGCGACATCCTCGGGTGCCAGGACTACCTGCGGACCCTCGGCACGAGGCTCGCCGTGGTCGGCGACCCCCGGGACGAGGACCACTGGCTGTCCTGGCTGGCGCGAGGGGAGTTGGAGCGCCGCCGAGACCGAGCACCTGCTGGAGACGTTGCGGGAACCGGTCCCTCCCAAAGTCCCCACTGAGGTGGCTCGATGACCGGCCCCCTCGACCTGTGGGCCTGGCAGGTGGGGGGCCCCACCGTCCCGTTCGCCCGGTGGCGCAAGGGGCGGATGGAGACCCGGCTGGACCGGGGCGGCCCGCCCGCCCCGTTCCGCTCCCTCCAGCTGAGGCACCTGGACAAGCCGTGGCGACGTGGCCGGCGAGCCTGACCTCGAGCCAGGTCCGCCAGCTGGGCGGGTGCTCCGTTTCGTCGACCGGGGGGGCGACGTCGTCCTCTACGAGCCCGGGGCTGCGGCGAGGGCCAAGGAGGTGCTCGCGCTGGCCTCGTCCGTGCGCTGCTGCGGCGACCTCCGGCGCCTCGTGCAGGAGCAGCCAAGGGAGCTCGTCCAGCGGATCGTCGACCACCTGTGGGACCTCTGGGAGGACGGGGAGTGCGTGTGGTTCGGCTTCGACGACAGCGAAGAGGCCGACCTTCAGGTGGTCCACAGCCTCTCCGAGCTCCTCGCGTTGATGCCTGACGACCGCCCGCTCGAAGTCCCGACCTGCAACGGGGACGGGGAGCCGATCTTCATGGATCCCTTCGATCCCGTGAC
>JBOGGR010000046.1:0-2507 GCA_050744025.1 Acidimicrobiales bacterium | reverse complement strand
GGCGCCGCCGGCGGGCGGGGCCGGGGCGCCCCTCCTCGCGCCGGCTACGAGCGGGGCGGCGGCGAGCGGGGCGCCGGCCTCTGGACGGCGGGTGACCCGGCCGACGGTGGCGCCGGCCCGCGGGCTTCGGACCGTTCGACGGGCCGGCCGAGGATGGCTCCTCTCCCCGGGCCAGTGGGCGGTGGTCGTGCTGGTGGCGGTGCCCGTGATCGCCTTCACGGTCCCCACCCTCCTCGGTCACGTTCCCATCAACGGCGACAACCCCGTCCAGAACTACCCTCTCCGTCTCCTGGCCGGCCGAGACCTTGCGAGCGGCCACCTGCCGCTGTGGGACCCCTACCTGTGGAGCGGGACCCCGCTGCTCGCCGGCTTCAACGCCGGCGCCTTCTACCCGCTCACCGCCCTGTTCGCCGTGATGCCCCCGGTGGCAGCCTGGGCGGCCACCGAGGCCGCCCTCTACGCCGTGGCCGCCGTCGGCGCCTTCGCGTTCTTCCGCGACTGCGGGCGCTCGGTGACCGCCGCCGCCTTCGCAGGGGCCTCCTTCGCCTTCGCCGGCTTCCTCAGCGCCCAGATCGGCCACGTCGACGTCATCGAGGCCGCCTGCGTGCTGCCGTGGCTGCTCCTGGCCCTCCGCCGGCTCGCCCTCTCCGACCGGGCCCGGGGCGGGTGGGCCGCCCTGCTGGGCCTCGGAGTGGGCATCGTCATCCTGGCCGCCAGCCCCGAAGCGATCATCGACGACGTCATCGTCATCGTCGTCTATGCCCTGTGGATGATCTGGCAGCGCCGGGACCGGGCCCGCTCCATCGTCGCCCTCACGGTCCTGGCCGTGCTCCTGGGGGTGGCCCTGGGATCCCTCCAGTGGCTGCCCGGGCTGGCCTGGGAAGCCCACTCCCAGCGGGCGGTCAGCTCTTTCGCCTTCTTCGCCTCGGGGTCCCTGCCGCTGCGCCTCACCATGCTCTCGGTCGTGCCCTGGCTGCTCGGCGGCTACGGCCTCCACGGCCTCCCCTCCTACGCCGGCCCGTACAACCTGGCCGAGATCAACGGCTACGTCGGCATCCTCACCCTGATGGCCGGCTGCGGGCTCCTGGCCCGCCGCTTCCGCCGCCACCCCGAGCGCAGCCAGTGGCTCGGGTGGTACGTGCTCGTGGCCCTCGGCCTGGTCCTGGCCTGGGGCGGGAACACGCCTATCGGCCACCTCCTCCATCAGATCCCGTACTACGGCCAGCAGAGGGACCAGAGCCGCAACCTCCTCCTCGTCGACCTGGGCCTCACCGGCCTCCTCGCCAGCTGGGTCGACGTGGCCATCCTCCCCCGAGCGGGGAGGAGCCCGGCGGGGCGGCCCCGGGGCGGGGGCGGGGCGCGGCCGGGGCAGGGGCCGGGGGGGAGCCCGGACGGCCCCCGCCTCCGGCTCTCCGAGATGGCCTGGGCCGTCCTGCCGGTGGCCGGGATCGTGGCCCTGTGGGCCGTCTTCCTCGCCGATCCCGTGGGGGTGGCCCACCACCTGGGCTCGAACCCGCCGGCCCCCCTGCTGGCCGCCAAGGCCGACCTCTCCGTGTCGGCGGCTGTGGCCGTGGCCGCGGCCCTCACCGTGGCCCTGGGCCGGGGGCTCACCGGGGGGCGGGGGCTCACGGTCCGAAGGCGGGGGCTCACGGCCCGGGGCCTGGGGCTCACGGCCCCGGGGCTCACGGCCCCGGGGCGGCCCATCTTCCCTGGGCTCAGGGCCCGTGGCCGGGCCGTGGCCCTCGGCGCCGTCCTCGTCGCCGACCTGGCCGTCTACGGGGCCCAGCAGTACACGTTCATCTCCGTCCCCACCAACCTGCTGACCGGCACCACGCCGGCCGAGACGGCCCTGGCCCGGGCCGCCGGCCCGGGCCGGCGCATCGCCTTCTACGACCCCACGCTCCAGCCCGACCTGCTGTCGCTGTTCGAGACCGGCTCCCCCGACCTCAACATCGTGGAGCGCGTCCCGAGCGTCAACGGCTACGGGTCGATCGTGGGCGCCCGCTACAACTCGGCCACCTCGTCCCACAACGAGGACACCCTCTCCCTGACGGCGATCGGGGGGACCACGCTCGACCGCCTCGACGTGGGGGTGCTGGCGGTCCCCACCGCGACCCTGGCCGGCGACGCCGCCCTGCGGGCCGCCCTGGCGCCCCCCCACTGGGTGGACGCCGGGCACCTGGGGGCGTTCTCGCTCTGGCGCGACACCCGGGCCCGGGGCCCGGTCTGGACCGTGCCCGCGGCGTCAGCCGCCGTCGGCCGCCCCGACCCGGGCCCCCAGGAGAGCTCCAGCGTGGTCGTGTCGGCTCGGGCACCGGTCGAGGTGGTCCGCAGCCTGGCCTGGGCACCCGGCTGGTCGGCGGAGCTGACGGCCGCCGACGGCACCACCGGCTCCGTCCCGGTCACGACCCGCGGGGTGCTGCAGGAGGCCAGGGTCCCGGCCGGGGTGACCCGGGTCCACTGGGTCTACCGGGCCCCCCGGCTGCGCTCGGCCCTGGCGCTGGCGG